>SDZP01000492.1 GCA_004144935.1 Caulobacteraceae bacterium
CGTCCAGGCCGCCCAGGCCCCGCACCGCCGTCGCCATCATCTCGGCGACATCGCTCTCATGCGAGATATCGGCGGCGATGGCGAAGGCGCTGCCGCCCTCGGCCTCGATCAGCCGCACCGTCTCCGCCGCGCTGGCCTCGTCGCGGTCGGCCACCGCCACCTGCGCCCCCTCCCGCGCGAACAGCAGGCTCATCGCCCGTCCGTTGCCGACCGGATCGGTCGCCGCGTCCACCACCCGCTGCCCACCGCCGACCACCAACACCCGCCGGCCCTTCAGCCGCCCGCGCCCCGGCGCCAGCCCTTCGGACTCCGCAGCAAGCGGCCGGACATAGCGTTCGTCTTCCGCCATGCGATCTCACTCCCCGTCCTGTCGTTGGGGTCAGTCTCGCCTGCGATGTGCGGGATGCCTAGTGGGCGAACTTGCTGCCGGCCTTCTTGCGGGCCCGCTTCTTCAGCGGCACATCGGCCGGCGCCCCGTGGCGGTCCTCGATGTCCTTCTGCAGCGCCGTGGCCGCCATCAGGTGGCCCTGCCAGAAGAAGTCGACCGCCGAGCCCAGCACCGGCACGGCGCTGGAGCCGCTGTCGACCACCAGATAGGCCGCCATCCGCATCAGGGTCATCGGCTTGGCGCCCGCCCGCAAGGCCTCGGCCAGCAGGAACAGGGCCCCGCCGACGCTGTAGACGGTGCCGGCCACCGGCACCCAGGTCAGCAGGCCGTCCAGCCCGATGCCGAACGGTCCGATGCCGATCACCCGGTCGGAGATGGTCTTGATCGCCTCGGCGGACTTCCAGGCGGAGTGTGCGCGTTCACGGGTCATGGGAACCGAGCGTATAACGTCGTTGTCGGTTCCGCCTAGTCCGCCGTGCGGTTCAGCCTTGCGGCGGGATCGAGGGCACGTCGCCGCGCCGGGGCTTGTGGCTGTCGCCGCCCAGGAAGACGATCCGCCGGTGCTCCTTGCCCGCCCGGATGCGGCCCATCAGGTCGCGGTACTCGACCGTGTGCATGGCCTCGTCCCGGGTGCCTTCGAAATAGATGGTCTCTTCCATATGCTTCAGCAGCAGGTCGGCCGCCCATTTGTGGCCGGTGAAGAAGGCGTCGGCCACCGCCCCGGCCTTGCCGAACAACGGCGCCAGGGTGTCGACGATCAGGATGGCGCTCATCTGCACCAGCACCATCATCGCCGCCCGCGCCCGAATTCCCTGGACCACCAGCAGCGCCCCGGCCAGGCCGCTGTAGGCCACCCCCGGATTGATCTTGCCGATGTTGGGCAGCAGGTTCAGCGCCGCGTCCATGCCCACGCCGAACGGCCCGACCCCGACCACGTTGTCGGACAGCTTCTTGATCTGCTCGACGTTCTTGCGGATGTTGTGAAGCTCGATGTGCGTCCGGGCCAGGATCATCGGGTCGACTCCAAGGGTCACGGCGGAGCCGACAAAGCCCCCCAACACGTCCACCCTGCCAAATAGTTTACGAGAGTTGAATGGCGGCGCCGAGGATTCTCCCTCGCGACCCCCCGTCATCGCCCCATATTCGCCCGCCAGGGGAATTGTGGGCGCCCGGCGCCTTTCGTTGGGGCCGGCCCTCGCCTAAAGCGGGCCCGTGCAGCGCCTTCCCGACCTCGACAGCCTCGCGTCCCGCCTCATAGCCGGCGACCGCGCCGCCCTGGCCCGCGCCATCACCCTGGTCGAGAGCCGCCGCACCGACCACCAGGCGGCCGCCCGCCAGCTGCTGCAGCGGATCATGCCCCACACCGGCGCCGCCCAGCGGCTCGGCATCACCGGCGTCCCCGGGGCCGGCAAGTCGACCACCATCGAGGCGCTGGGCTGCAACCTGACCGCCGCTGGCCACCGCGTCGCCGTCCTGGCGGTCGATCCCAGCTCCACCCGCACCGGCGGCTCCATCCTCGGCGACAAGACCCGGATGGAGCGGCTGGCGATGGATACCCGAGCCTTCATCCGCCCCAGCCCGAGCGGCGGCGAGCTAGGCGGCGTCGCCCGCAAGACGCGTGAAGCGATTCTGCTCTGCGAGGCGGCCGGCTTCGATGTCGTCATCGTCGAGACCGTCGGCGTCGGCCAGTCCGAGACCGTCGTCGCCGACATGGTCGACCTGTTCATGGCCGTGCTCATCCCCGGCGGCGGCGACGAGCTGCAGGGGATCAAGAAGGGCCTGATCGAGATCGCCGACCTGATCCTGATCAACAAGGCCGACACCGACCCGGCCCGCGCCGAGCGCAGCGCCCGCGAGTACCGCAACGCCCTGCACATCCTCACCCCCGC
>SDZP01000102.1 GCA_004144935.1 Caulobacteraceae bacterium
CCCTGGCTGTCGGGAATGCTCAGCTTGTCGAACCGCACCCCCTGCACGGCGGCGCCGGCCGGCCCGCCGCCGCCGCCGTGCAGGGGGTGCGGTTCGACAAGCTGAGCATTCCCGACAGCCAGGGAGCGCCGATCGAGGTCGGGGTCTGGCGGCCCGATGGCCCGGCCGTCGCCAGCCAACGGCTGATCGTTATCTCGCACGGCACCGGCGGCGACTTCCGTGGCCATGAGGACACCGCCAGGGCCCTGGCCGGGGCCGGCTTCGTGGTCGCCAGCCTGACCCACACCGGCGACAACTGGCGCGACAGCAGCCGCGCCGCCGACATCATCGACCGGCCGCGCCAGCTACATGTGTTGATCGACTACATGCTGGCCGACTGGGAAGGGCACGCGGGGCTGGATCAGGCGCGGGTCGGGGCGTTCGGCTTCTCAGCCGGCGGCTTCACCGTGCTGGCGGCGGCGGGCGGAAAGCCGGACCTGTCGCGGCTGGGCGAGCATTGCAAGGCCCACCCCGGCTTCTTCGACTGCCTGCTGCTGAAGACCAATCCGCCGACGATGATGGCGGGCTCGGGCCGGCCGCGGGCCTGGGTGCACGACCCGCGCATCAAGGCGGTGGTCTCCGCCGCCCCGGCGCTGGGCTTCACCTTCGGCCGCGAGGGCCTCAAGGACGTGCGCCAGCCGCTGCAGCTGTGGCGGGCGGGCGCCGACCAGATCCTGCCCAGCCCCTTCTACGCCGAGGCGGTTCGCGACGCCCTGCCGTCGCCGCCGGACTACCGGGTGGCCGAGGGGGCCGGCCATTTCGACTTCCTGCAGCCCTGTTCGGCCAGGCTGGCGGCGGCCGCCCCGGCGATCTGCGAGCCGACGCCGGGCTTCGACCGGGCAGCCTTCCATGAGCAGTTGAACCGGGAGGTGGTGGCCTTCTTCAAGCGAAAGCTCTGACGGCAGCCGCGGCCGGCGACCGGCGAAATCTGGCGCTCCATGGACCAATTGTTGCACTGCAGCATTATCTTAGGGAGCGGCTGCTTCGGCCGCGGGAGATTCTGCTCATGGCCGGCTTGGCTGAAACCACGGCGCGCCTGGCGCGTAACCGGCGCCAGCGATCGGCGAGCGGGCCTGCTGTAACCGCCGGGATGGCCGAAGTCGCGGACTTCGGTCCCAACCCCGGGGCCTTGCGGATGCTGGCCTGGGCGCCCGCCGACCTGCCGCCCGGCGCGCCGCTGGTCGTCGTCCTGCACGGATGCGGCCAGGACGCCGAGGCCTTCGCAGCCCAGGCGGGCTGGCTGACCTTGGCCGAGCGGCTGGGCTTTGCGGTCATCGCCCCCGAGCAGTCGGGGTCCAACAACTTCAACCGCTGCTTCAACTGGTTCGAGCCGGGCGACATTGGCCGGGGAGGGGGCGAGGCGGAATCGATCGCCGCCATGGTTCGCCACGCGATCATGCAGGGCGCCGACCCGGACCGGGTGTACGTCACTGGCCTGTCGGCCGGCGGCGCCATGGCGGTGGTGATGCTGGCCGCCTATCCCGAGCTGTTCGCCGCCGGGGCGGTGGTCGCCGGCCTGCCCTACGCCGTGGCGTCCGGGGTCGGCGAGGCCCTGGGCGCCATGCATGGCCGCAGTTCGCTCTCGGCGGAGGTGCTGGGCGAACGGGTGCGGGCGGTGGCGCCGGCCGGCGGGCCGATCCCGCGCATCGCCATCTGGCAGGGAGACGCCGACCATACGGTGGTCGCCGGCAACGCCACGGCCCTGCTCGGGCAGTGGGCGGCGGCGCATGGCCTGGACGCCGGCGCCGCGGAGGTCGAGCAGCTGCTGGGCCGCACCCGCTTGCGGCTGCGGGCGCCGGGGTCGGCCACCGTTCTGGTGGAGTCCAACATTGTCGAGGGTCTCGGCCATGGCACGCCGCTGTCGACGATCGGTCCGGAAGCGCTGGGCGCCACGGCCCCCTACATGCTCGAGGCGGGGGTTTCGTCCAGTCTGGAGATCGCCGGCTTCTGGGGCCTGGCGCAGCCGCCGGCCGCCGGCCTGCCGGCGGTCCGGACGACGCCGGTTCGCCCGGCGACGGCGGCGTCACCCGGTCTTGGCGACCAGGTGCTGTCGGCGGTCTCGCCGCATGTCTCGCCCGCCGTGCGCGAGGTCATCGCCAAGGCCATGCAGGCGGCCGGCCTGAAGCGCTGACGTCCCCAAGCCGGATTGGGGTGCAGAAAAGGGCCGCCAGCCCTAAGCGGGTTCGGCTTCCGTCTCGGCGTGGAATTCGTCCGACGGCACGAAGGCGGCGCCCTCGTCGTCCAGCACCCAGACACCGATGAAGGCGGGGTGGGCCGGTTCCGGCTCCTCGTCCAGCAGGTCGCCGTCGTAAAGACCGACGTTGCTATAGTCGAAGTCCAGCGACAGCTGGTGGGCGTAGCCGACCATCTCCTCGGCCATGCGGCGCGAGTAGCCGAGGGCCTCGCTGACGTCCGCGAACTCGTCGGTGAGGGTGCTGACCTCGGCGGCGTCGCTGCCTTGCGTGGCGCTGGTGGTGACGATGGTGAAGGCGGGCATGGTCGTTTCTCGCGAGGCTGAATCTCTTCACCTACGCTGTTCGCGGCGGGAACGCGCCCTATTCCAGAAAAAAACGTCGTCGGATCAATCGGAGTCGCGGTCGGCCTGCTTGATGGCGCGGTAGGCCTTCTGGTGGCGGCGGCCCGCGTCCTTGGCGGCGCGTTCGGCCTTCTGCTCCACCGCCGCCAGCTCCTGGCCCAGCTTCTGGAAGGAGGCCCAGCGGTCGGGATCGAGCGTGCCATCCTCGAGGGCGGCGCGGACGGCGCAGCCGGGTTCCTGGCCGTGGCCGCAGTCGCTGAAGCGGCAGGCGCCGACCAACTGCTCGATATCGTCGAAGACGGCGGCGAGGCCCTCGTCGGCGTCGATCAGCCCGACCTCGCGCATGCCGGGGGTATCGACGATCAGGCCGCCGCCGGGCAGCAGGACCAGCTCGCGGTGGCTGGTGGTGTGACGGCCCTGGTCATCGGACTCACGGATCGCCCTGGTGGCCATCCGCTCCTCGCCGAGGAAGGCGTTGACCAGGGTCGACTTGCCGGCCCCGGACGAGCCGATCAGCACGCAGGTCTCGCCGGGGGCGACATGGGCCAGCAGGGCCTCCAGGCCCTGGCCCTGCTTGGCGGCGACCGTCACCACGGGGCAGTCGATGGCCATGGCGGCGATGTCGGCGGCCTGGGCGTCCGGGTCGGCGCTGAGGTCGGCCTTGGTCAAAACCACCACCGGGCGGGCGCCGCTTTGCCAGGCGGCGGCCAGGTAGCGTTCGATGCGGCGGGGGTTGAGGTCGGCGTTGAGGGAGGCGACGACGAAGGCGATGTCGATGTTGGTGGCGATCACCTGCACGGTTGTGGCGCCGCCGACGGCCTTGCGCACGAAGGCGGTGCGGCGGGGCAGGATGGCGTGGATGGTGGCGCTGCCGCCAGGTTTCGACGAGGGGCGGGCGTTGACCGACAGGGCGACCCAGTCGCCGACGGCGGGATGGCCGGCCTCAAGCGCCTCGTGCATCAGCCGGCCCGATGGCTTGGCGCGCAGTTCGCCCTGCTCGGTGACGACCAGGTAGCCGTTGCGCTGCTGGACGACGACGCGGCCGGGGATGTGGCCGGCGCGGGCGTGCGGCGCGAACGCCAGCGCCAGGGCCTCGGACCAGCCGTAGCGGGCGATCACGGCAGGGGCTTTCCGGCGGGCCGGGTCACGCGCCGGTCTCGTCGACGACGATGGTGACGGTCTTGCCGCGCGACAGGGGCTCCCAGCCGGCCTCGATGGCCGAGGCGATGGCGCGGCCCACCCGTTCGGGATCGATCAGGGCGGGTTTCAGCTGCGGGGCGCCGTACTTGGGCTGCTGGCCGGCGGGGAATTCGACGATGGCTTCGCGCTGGCCCTCCTTGTGGCGCAGGGCCAGGGCCATGCCGCGGAACTCGTTGGCGTCGCTGGACCACTGCGGCTGGCGCTGCAGCCGCCAGATGTAGGGCTCGCCGTCGACCTGAATCTCGAACTCGGGGACGTTCTGCTTCTTCGCCATGGGAGGGAGTTAGCCCGCCCAGCGCGGCGAGGCCACCCCGAGGCCATTTTCTGACCGGTTGCGTTGGCGCGGCCGTGATGGGCGTCTATGGCCAATCGACACCCGAACGTTGTCTTAATCTGTCCGCTCATCCCGGCGAATGCCGGGACCCATTTCGAAGATTTCGTTGCTTCAGGGAGAAGCGCCGGGGTGCGGTCCGAACCGAATAAGCGCTCACGCGGCAACCTCGACGCCCTATGAACTGGGTCCCGGCATTCGCCGGGATGAGCGGATTTAGGAGGAATGTGCAGGGCGATTCGGCCTAAATTGCCGCCATGACCACCGCCAAGACCCGACGGCCGCTTTCGGCGCTGCGCGCCTTCCTCGCCCAGGAGGCGGCCGGCGGTTATGTGCTGATGGCCGCCGCCGCCCTGGCCCTTGTCGTCGCCAATTCGCCGTTGGCGGGCGCCTATTTCGGGGCGCTGCATGTCGAGCTGGGGGCGGACTGGGGGCCGGTTCATCTGCGCCATTCGGCCCACCATTGGATCAACGACGGGCTGATGGCCCTGTTCTTCCTGCTGGTCGGGCTGGAGATCAAGCGGGAGGTGCTGGACGGCCAGCTGTCGCGGCGCTCGCAGATCCTGCTGCCGGCGACGGCGGCGCTGGGCGGGGTGGTCGCGCCGGCGCTGATCTTCCTGGCCTTCAACGGCGCCGATCCGGCCACCCGGGCCGGCTGGGCCATTCCCTCGGCGACCGACATCGCCTTTGCGCTGGGCGTGCTGGCCCTGCTGGGCAGCCGGGCGCCGACCTCGCTGAAAATCTTCCTGACGGCGATCGCCATCATCGACGACCTGGCGGCCATCGTGATCATCGCCCTGTTCTATACCGCGGAGCTGCATCTGGCGGCGCTGGGCGCGGCCGGGGCGCTGCTGCTGGCGCTGCTGGCGCTGAACCGACTGAAGGTGATGGCGCTGTGGCCCTATCTGATCGTCGGGCTGCTGCTCTGGTACTTCGTCCTGCAGTCGGGGATCCACGCCACCCTGGCCGGGGTGGCGCTGGCCATGTTCATCCCGCTGCGCCGCAGCCCGGCAACCCCGGACGCGGACTCGCCGCTGCACCGGCTGGAGCACGGCCTGCACCGGCCGGTGGCCTTCCTGGTCGTGCCGCTGTTCGGCTTCGCCAACGCCGGGCTGTCGTTCGCCGGCCTGACCCTGGCGGCGGTGATCTCGCCCCTGCCGCTGGGCATCGCGCTCGGCCTCTTCCTCGGCAAGCAGCTGGGGGTGTTCCTGACCGCCTGGGCGCTGATCAGGTTGAAGCTGGCCGACATGCCGCGGGGGGCCGGCTGGATGCAGCTCTACGGCGTCAGCCTGCTCTGCGGCATCGGCTTCACCATGAGCCTGTTCATCGGCAACCTGGCCTTCGCCGAGCCGATGCTGATCGACGAGACCAAGATCGGGGTGCTGATCGGCTCGCTGGTCTCGGCCCTGGCCGGGAGCCTGGTCTTCCTGGCCGGCCGCAAGCCGGCCCCGGACGCGGATCAGGACATGGACGACGAAGCCGCCGGGTCTCAGCCGCCCGCCTGAGGGGCCGAGAAGTCGAACTGCGGCTCGCGCTCCCGCTTGGGGGTCGCGCCGAAGGTCCAGGTCAGGCCGACGAAGACGGCCCGGCCGCCGAACTGGCGCTCGGTGCGGTCGGTGAAGCTGTCCGTCTCCGCCGTGCTGACGTCGCCGAAGTCGTCGAGCAGGTCGCGGGCGGTCAGCTGGAAGGCCAGCTTCTCGGTCAGCTTGCGGCGATAGCCGAGGTTCAGCATGCCGCCGGCCTCGCGCCTGCCCTGGGCGGTCAGGGAGTCGCCCTGGTAGAAGCCGGAAAGCTGCAGGAAGTCCTCCGGGGTCGGCTGCCAGTTGAGGCTGGCGCGGCCGGTGAAGACCGTGCCGGACCGGTCGGCGCCGCCGGCCAGGTTGGCGCCGTCGATCTCCTGGCGGGCGAGGTTGAGGCTGGCGTTGTATTTCAGGGTCTTGCCCAGCGGGCCGCTGGCGACCAGCTCGACGCCGTAGTCGCGGCGCGAGCCCAGGTTCTCGGGCCGGGTCAGCAGCACGCCGCCGCCGACGTCGGTGGCCACCTCGGTGAAGGCCTTGTCGGTGTCGCGGAAGTAGGCGGTGGCCTGGTAGAAGGTCTGGCCGGCCCGCAGCTGCCACAGGAACTCGTAGCTGTCGGTCTCCTGCGGCTTCAGGTCGGCGTTGCCGGACCGCAGGCTGAGCGGGTCCTGGTAGCTGACGAACGGGTTGAGCAGGAAGGGCGGCGGGCGCTGGATGCGGCGGCTGTAGCTGGCCTTGATCTGCTGGCCGTCGGTGATCTGGTAGCCGACATGCAGGGTGGGGTAGGCGCGGACGTAGCTCTGGTCGGCCTCGATGCCGGTGGTCACCTGGTTCAGCTGCAGGTCGGCGTATTCCAGCCGCAGGCCGACCTGGGCCGAGAGCTTGCCGAACGGCCGCTCGTAGGTGGCGTAGAGGGCGTGCACCGCCTGGTTGACGTCGAAGCGGTTGGTGACCAGGGGATCGGGGGTGAGGGCGTTCCTGGCGGGGCCGCGGCTGGTGCCGTTGTCGAAGCCGACGTCGCGGTATTCCAGCTCGTAGCCGGCCTTGAGCTTGCCGTCGTCCGGCATCGGGCGGACGTAGGCGCTGGTGATGCCCAGCACCTTCAGCATGAAGCGGTTGTCGGTCCGCTCGAACAGGTCGGGGGCGGCGGGGGTGTCGAAGTCGGTCCGCGCCAGCAGGGAAACATGGCCCTTGTTGCGGTCGACGCGGACCTCGTTGGTCCAATCATGGCCGGCGCCGGCGAAGCTGCGCACGACGCGGGCGGTGGCCCCGAGGTTGTCGCCGGAGAAGTTGAAGTCGCCGTCGCGGCTGAAGCGGCTGGTGACCAGGCCGCCGGCGTCGGTGGTCTCGTAGAGCTCCATGCCCGAGCCGCTGTTGTCGATCAGGTTGCCGCGCAGTTCGCCGGTCAGGCTGAGCTTGTCGGTCAGGCGGTAGTCGGCGGTGAAGCGGCCGATGTAGACGTCGGCGGGGCCCTCCAGGTCCTGGCTCTGGCGGGTGGTCGAGAGGACCGCGCCGGTCAGGGGATCGAGCCGCTCGCGGACCCGGCTCGCGGACTGCTGGCCGATGTCGTGGCGGGTGCTGAGGTCGCCCGACAGGGTCAGCCTGTCCTTCTGGTAGCTGCCGCTGACGCCGGCGTTCCAGCGCTCGTCCTCGCCGATGTTGAGCCGCAGGGAGCCGGTGGCGGTCTGGCCCTGTTTGGGGGCGGTGGGCTTGGTGATCAGGTTGATGACGCCGCCCGATCCCTCCGGGCTGTAGGCGGCGCTGGGGTTGGTCATCACCTCGACGCGGGCATATTGATCGGCGGGCAGGGCGAGGATGGCCTGGGCCCGGCCATCGCCGCTGAGCACGCCGGAGGGGCGGCCGTCGACCAGGATGGTGACGTTGGAATCGCCGCGCAGGGAGACGTTGCCCTCCGGGTCGACGTCGACGGACGGGATGTTGCGCAGGGCGTCGGCCAGGGTGCCGGTCCTGGCCTGCAGGTCCTCGGAGAGGCTGTAGCTGGTCGAGTCGATCGAGGTGCGGACGTCGCTCTGGCGGCCGCCGCTGACCACGACGTCGCCGACGGTGGTGTCCTTCTCCGGGGCGGTCTTGGCGTCCCTGGGCGCGGGCTGCGGCGCGGGCCTGGGTCCGGCCGGGGCCTGGGCGAGGGCGGGGCCGGCGAGGGCCGCGAGGGCGGCGCCGACCAGCAGTCCGGACCGAAGTGACGTCAACGGCTAGTCTCCCCTGCAACAGGACCCGGGCATCGCGCGCGGGCCGAACACAGAAACAAGGGCTATAGAGGCGTCAGGTCAGGCGGAAGTTACTTCTTGGTCATGATGCAAAGGCGCGCCGGAATTCAACATCGTCTGCATCATTACTAATTGTTCATCTTGGCGGCGGCTCCCGCCACTGGGCTGCCGGCCCGGCTGTCCCGGCGTCCGGAACATGCTAGCGTCGGCCGGAAGGCAGACCTCGAAGGCGACCGACATGGCCGGGCACCGCATCTACACCACCAGCTTCGCCAGCGTTTACCGGCTCTACGTCGCCAAGGCCGAGCGCAAGGGGCGAACCCGGGCCGAGGTCGACGAGATCGTCCTCTGGCTGACCGGCCTGACGCCGGAGGGGCTGGAAGAGCACCTGGCCAGGGCGACGACCTTCGAGGACTTCTTCGCCGAGGCGCCGGCGATGAATCCGGCCCGGGCGGAGATCAAGGGCCTGGTCTGCGGCGTGCGGGTGGAAAACGTGGAAGAGCCGCTGATGCGGGAGATCCGCTACCTCGACAAGCTGATCGACGAACTGGCCAAGGGCAAGGCGATGACGAAGATCCTGCGGGGGTGAGGCCTACCCGCCCGGGTGCAGCCCGGGCGCCTCCTGGCCGGTGCGGGCGACGTATTCGGTGTAGCCGCCGCCGTACTGGTGGACGCCGTCCGGGGTCAGCTCCAGCACCCGGTTCGACAGGCCGGCCAGGAAGCGGCGGTCGTGGCTGACGAACAGCATGGTGCCCTCGAAGTCGGCCAGGGCGGCGACCAGCATCTCCTTGGTCGCCATGTCCAGGTGGTTGGTCGGCTCGTCGAGCACCAGCAGGTTGGGCGGATCGAACAGCATCCGGGCCATCACCAGCCGCGCCTTCTCGCCGCCCGACAGCACCCGGCAGGGCTTTTCGACATCGTCGCCGGAGAAGCCGAAACATCCCGCCAGGGTGCGCAGGGCCCCTTGTCCGGCCTGCGGGAAGGCGCGGTCGAGGGACTCGAAGATGGTCTCCTCGCCCTCCAGCAGGTCCATGGAATGCTGGGCGAAATAGCCCATCCGCACCCCGGCCCCGAGGGTCACGCTGCCCTGGTCCGGGGCGGCGGCGCCGGCCACCAGTTTCAGCAGGGTCGACTTGCCGGCCCCGTTGGCGCCCAGCACGCACCAGCGCTCCCTGCGCCGCACCAGGAAGTCGAGGCCTTCGTAGATCGGTTGCGCCCCATAGCCCTTGTGGACGTTCCGCAGGCTGATGACATCGTCGCCGGAGCGGGGCGGGCTGCGGAACTCGAAGGCCACCGACTGGCGGCGGCGCGGGGCCTCGACCCGCTCGATCTTGTCCAGCTTCTTGACCCGGCTCTGCACCTGGGCGGCGTGGCTGGCCCGCGCCTTGAACTTCTCGATGAACTTGATTTCCTTGGCCAGCATGGCCTGCTGGCGCTCGTACTGCGCCTGCCGCTGGGCCTCGCCGAGCGCCCGCTGGCCCTCGTAGAAGTCGAGATCGCCCGAGTAGGTTATCAGCGAGCCGGCGTCGATCTCGACCACCTTGCCGATGATGCGGTTCATGAAGGCGCGGTCGTGCGAGGTCATCAAGAGGGCGCCGTCGTAGCTCTTCAGGAAGGCCTCCAGCCAGATCAGGCTTTCCAGGTCCAGGTGGTTGCTGGGCTCGTCCAGCAGCATGGCGTCGGGGCGCATGAGCAGGATGCGGGCCAGCGCCACCCGCATCTTCCAGCCGCCGGACAGCAGGCCGACATCGCCGTCCATCCGCTCCTGGCTGAAGCTCAGGCCCGCCAGCACCTCGCGGGCCCGGGCGTCGAGGGCATAGCCGTCCAGCGCCTGGAACCGCTCCTGCACGTCGCCATAGCGCTCGATGACGGCGTCCAGCCGGTCCGCCTGGTCCGGATCGACCATGGCCGCCTCCAGGCTGGCCATCTCGGCGGCCAGGGCGCTGACCGGGCCGACGCCGTCCATCACCGCCGCCACCGCGCTCTGGCCGGACATCTCGCCGACGTCCTGGCTGAAATAGCCGATGGTCATGCCGGGATCGATGACCACCAGCCCGTCGTCCGGCGCCTCCTGGCCGGTGATCATCCGGAACAGGGTGGTCTTGCCGGCCCCGTTGGGCCCGACCAGCCCGACCTTCTCCCCCTTCTGCACGCCCATCGAGGCTTCGATGAACAGCAGCTGGTGGCCGGTCTGCTTGGTGATGTTGTCGAGGCGGATCATGCGGCGGGCTGGTAGCGCGGGGGGAGGACGAGCGCCAGTGGCGGGGTGCGGTCGCGCGGGACAGTAAAGCGCCGGCGTGCACCTGCAGCGAGCCGTCGGCGGGAGTTTTCAGTCGGCGAGCTCGGTCGCAAGTGGAGTCAGCAAAGTCGCAAAAGAGGCGGGGGCGGCACGCCCTTGCGATTCAGGGGCAAGCAGGCGGGGCTGGGTGCGACCCCTCATCCGACCCCTTCGGGGCCACCTTCTCCCCCAAGGGGAGAAGGGAGACGGCCGCCCGACTGCCCCCCACTCAAT
>SDZP01000493.1 GCA_004144935.1 Caulobacteraceae bacterium
CCCTGGCCCTCGGCGGCGCCGACCAGGGCCAGTTTCCAGAATTTCATAGCTATCCCCTTTATGTTTGGCGCATCGCGCGCCTTTGGCGCCCGAGCGTCGCCCCCGTCTCTTCGATCGGAAGTCCCGCAAAGGATGGGCGAAGGGGTTCCGGGCGACTAACCTCGGCAAGGCGCCCGGGAGCTCACTAACCCGGCCTGACGCTCTTTTGAGCGGCATCCCGGACCCTCCGCCCATCTTTTAGGCAGCGCGGCTTGTGCCACGACTCGATTGGCCGGGCCATTCGGGATTCGGCCGCTCCGCATAAAGGCCGTGTGCGTGCCTTCAGCGCATCGACAGCGAGGCGAATCCCAGGTGGGTGCCGGCGTCGACCAGCAGCGTCTCGCCGGTGACGTGGCGTGAGGCCGGCGAGGCCAGGAACACCGTCGAGGCGGCGATATCCTC
The DNA here is from genome assembly GCA_004144935.1 of Caulobacteraceae bacterium. Classification (GTDB taxonomy): domain Bacteria; phylum Pseudomonadota; class Alphaproteobacteria; order Caulobacterales; family Caulobacteraceae; genus Caulobacter. The sequence goes on from SDZP01000493.1 coordinate 442, forward strand.
GGCGGTGGAGGCCGCCTGCAGCGGGGTCGACTTGATGACGCCCTGGCGCATGCGCTCGACCGTGTCGTCCGGCATCGACTTGCCGAACCAGGGGGTGTCGATGAAGCCCGGGCAGACGGCGTTGACGCGAATCTTCGGGGCCAGCGCCCGGGCCAGCGACAGGGTCATCGTCGTCATCGCCCCCTTGGAGGCGGCATAGGCCACCGAGGAGCCGATGCCGGTCACCGCCGCGATCGAGCTGGTGTTGACCACGGCGCCCGGCCGGGGCGCCGCTTCCAGCAAGGCGCGGGCGGCCCGCACCATCTGGAATGCGCCGACCACGTTGACCGAATAGAGGCGCAGGAAGTCTTCGCTCTGCAGGGCGTCCAGGTCGCTGTGGTTGGGGGCGAACTTGGTCATGCCGGCATTGTTGAACAGGGCGTCGATCTTGCCGAACGGCTCGGCCAGGGCGACGATGGCCCTGCAGGCCGCGTCATCCGCCACGTCACCCTGGGCCAGGATGCCCTGCGCGCCCTCGGCCTCGACCAGCCGCACGGTCTCGGCCGCCTCGTCCTTGCTGGAGGCATAGTTGACGATCACCGCCCGGGCGCCGCGCTGCGCGACCTCCACGGCGATGGCCCGGCCCAGCCCGGTCGAGCCGCCCGTCACCACCACCACGTATCCGTCGAAGTCCTTGCCGGCCATGTCGCGCTCCCAACGTCTGTTTGAGCCCTGATAGCGCGCTCCGCCGGCCTTGTCCCCTGCTCAGGCGGGGTCTACATCGCGCCGATGCAAGAGACCCATCTCACCCAGCTCGGCCAGTACGTCGAAGCCCCGCAGCGTCCCGAGGACGCGGTGCTCGAGCGCGTGCCCAACCCCCAGGCCGGCGTAACGTACCTGACCCGCTTCGTGGCGCCGGAGTTCACCTCGCTGTGTCCGGTGACCGGCCAGCCCGACTTCGCTCATCTGGTGATCGACTATGTGCCCGGCGACTGGCTGATCGAGAGCAAGTCCCTGAAACTCTACCTGGCCAGCTTCCGCAATCACGGGGCTTTCCACGAGGACTGCACCGTCGCCATCGGCCGCCGCTTCTTCGAGACGGCGGAGGCCAGATGGCTGCGCATCGGCGGCTACTGGTACCCCCGCGGCGGCATCCCCATCGATGTCTTCTGGCAGAGCGGCCCGCCCCCGGAAGGCCTCTGGCTGCCTGACCAGGGCGTCGCGCCCTATCGCGGACGCGGCTAGGCGACAGGCGCGGGCTTCAGCCGGCGGGAGTCCAGACGCTGGTCAGGGCCGTCACATCGGGCCGCACCCGCTCGGCCGACGCCTCGGATGGCGTGCCGAGGAAGACATAGCCGGCCACCTGCTCCCCGGCGCTCAGGCCGAGCAGGGCTTTCGCCTCGGGATCGTAGGCGTACCAGTCGGTGATCCAGTTGGCGCCATAGCCCAGCGCCGTCGCGGCGTTCAGGAGGTTGGTGCAGACGGCGCCGGCCGACAGCAGCTGTTCCCACTCGGGGATTTCGCCGGGCCGGGGGCTGGAGACGACGGCGACGCCCAGCGGCGGGGCCTTCAGCTTGCCGAGCTTGGCCAGCAGCTTGGTGGCGTCGGGCCGTTTGGCGGCGATGGCCTCCAGGCCGGCGGCGAAGGCGGCCTTGCCCGCGCCGGTCAGGATGATGAACCGCCAGGGGGCGAGCTTGCCATGGTCGGGGGCCCGGGCCGCCAGCCGCAGCAGATCGGTCAGCTGCGTCTCGCTCGGGCCCGGCGCGGCCAGGGTCAGGGCCGAGGCCGAGCGGCGGCGGGCGAGGAAGTCCAGCACCGGCTGGGAAGGCGACTGGGGCAGGCTGTCGCCG
>SDZP01000494.1 GCA_004144935.1 Caulobacteraceae bacterium
GCCTTACACCATGCGAACCAGCCCCCGGGGCCCCCAGATTCGACGATTGGTCCAAAGCGTTGCGGAACGCCACGCGTTTGCCCCGCGAACGTGTTGATTTCAAGGTCTAAACGGAGCGCTGTCCGAGGGAGGTTGGTCACGTCCGCGCGCGGCGGCGACCTTACGGGAAGGGCAGCGGTTCGAACCGAACGCTGCCGACCGAGGAAAAGGCGTTGTCCGGGCCGGGATCGACGTAGATGCGCCATTCCGGAAAGGGCTCCAGCCGGAAGGTGACGTCAGGCCGGCCCCTGGCGTCGGACGGCTTGTCGCCCCTGTGGCAGGCGATGGTGACGACCGTGCCGGCGGTGCGTCCCAGGCACCAGAAGTCGGCCTGCGTCACACCCTTGCGGTCGCGGTACATGCGCCAGGCCAGGGCGTCGGGGTCCGTCTTGTCCGGGCCCTGGTAGTCGAACGACCAGACCGCTGGCACCTGGTCGGACCGCCCGCCCCGATCCGGATGGACGGTGCGTTCCAGCTTAAAGTCGAGGCCGCTGACTTCCCGCAGCCAGAGGCTGGATCCGTACCACTCCCCGCCCCCGCTGGCCCCGCCATACATGTAGCCATTGCCATGCGCCGCCAGCTGGGACAGGGCGTATCCCAGATTGGCGGGCACGCCGGGGGCGAGCCAGCTGGCGCCCCTGGGGACCGGGTTCAGCGGCGTCAGAGTCGTGCGGCCGCCGAGACCGGCCTGCACGACGACCCTCACGCCATCCTCCGCCAGCCACAGGGTCCAGACGCTGCTCGGCGGACGCATGGCGGCGCTGCGCATGGCCAGACGGCTGAAGCACTGGATTTCGAAGCGGTCGGCCGCGCCGTCGCCCTTGCAGTAGGCCTCAAGATCGAAGGCCGGATGGGGATCCGAGTAGAGGTCCTTGTCGTCGAACCTCTTGCCGTCATAGCGGAAGGTTCGCGTCGGACCGCCCCCGGCCCGCTGAATGGTGATCAGCAGCACGCCATCCTCGACAGAGACCCACGCCCGGCCGTCCGGCAGCACCGGACCCAGCCCCTCGGCCACGCGCAGCTCCTGTGGCCCTCTGGCCGCCAGACGCTCGATGAAGGTCGGATCCGCCGCCAGCGCGGGCGGGCCGATGAGGATCAGGGCGAGGACGAGACAGACGGCGCGCATGCACGGCCTCCTTCAGCCCGGAGGATGAGCCCGGAGCGCCCGGGGTCGCATCCCCAAAACGAGGGGTGTCAGGCCAGGGCGGCCAGCAGCACCCCCACCGCCGTCGCCCCGCCGAACAGCCACTGCCAGCGGCTGATGCGTTCGGCGAACAGGCGCTTGCCGGCCAGGGCGGCGATCGGCATCTCCACCACGCCGACGGCCCGCACCAAGCCGGCCGGCGCCAGGGCCAGGGCCAGGAACCAGCCGGAAGAAGCCAGGGCGCCGAACAGGCCGGCCCCCATCGACACCCGCCAGGACCTCAGCACCGACATCAGGCTGTGGCGATTGAAAACCAGCATCCAGCCGCCAAGCGCGGAGGTCTGGATCGCCTGCACCACGGCGACGGTGACCAGGGCGGCGGCAATGGGATGGGCCAGGTCAAGCGCGTGGGTGGCCTGGCGAAAGGCGTTGGCGCTGACCGCGAAACTGGCCCCCGACACCGTGCCGAGAACGGCGGCGCTCCAGTCGCGCGGACCGTCGATCCCGCGCGGCCAGCTGAGGGCGGTGAGGCCGGCCGTGGCCAGCAGGATGCCGCTCCAGGCCGCCGGACTGACGTGATCATGGAAGACGAAGAAGCCGATCAGGGCCGCGAACGGCAGGCCGCTCTGCTGGAAGGCGGTGCCGAGGGCGAAGCTGGAGCGGTGCATGGCGACCAGCAGGGCCGCCGTGGCGCCGATCTGGGCGAAGGCGCCGAGCGCCGACCAGGCGAAAAAGGCCGGGTTGAAGCTCAGGGCATGCGGCGCGACGATCAGGGCGACGGTGGCGAAGACGCAGGCGAAGGGCAGGCCGAACAGGAACCGCACGAGCGTCGCGCCCCACGGCCCGGCGCCGGTCATCAGGCTGCGCTGAGCGGCATTGCGCGCTACCTGGAAGGCAGCGGCGGCGATGGTGACGGGAATCCACAGCATCTTTTGATGCGTTCCTTATGCGCCCGCCAGAAGGACGGATCGATCCCTTATGCGCCGGCGGCGCAGGGTGTGCAGGTTCCGGCGCAAGGCCGTCGGTCCCTGTGAAAGCCCAGCTTCGATGTCCAACTCCCCCGCCCTTCTCGCCGCCCAGTTCCTGC
>SDZP01000495.1 GCA_004144935.1 Caulobacteraceae bacterium
CCGGTGCGCGGCGCGGTGATCTCGGCCTATGGCCCGAAGGCCGGCGGCCAGCGCAACGACGGTGTCGACATCGGCGCCTCGGCGGGGACCTCCGTGGTCGCGGCCGCCGACGGCATCGTCAAGCTGGCCAACGAACTGCCGGGCTCGGGCCTGACGGTCATCGTCATCCACGCCGACGGCTGGGCGACGGTCTACGCCAACCTGCGCTCGGCCGACGTCAGCATGGACCAGCGGGTCACCCGCGGCCAGCGCATCGGCTCGGTCGGCCAGAGCGGCGACGCGCCCCGTCCGCAGCTGCATTTCGAAGTCCGCCATTCGCCCTCGGCCAAGTTCAAGGCCCGGGCGATCGACCCGCAGATCGTCTTGCCGAAGTAGGCCGGCGGGGGCCGGCTAGGGAAGCGCCTTCCCGAGCTCCCCCGCCAGGTCGCGGATGAACTGCCAGGCCACCCGGCCGGACCGCGAGCCGCGCATCTGCGCCCACTGCAGGGCCCGCCGGTCGAGGGTCTCGACGTCCAGCCCGAACCGTGCCGCATAGGCCCGCACGGCGTCGAGATAGGCCGCCTGGTCCATCGGCGGGAAGCCGACCCACAGGCCGAAGCGGTCGGAGACGCTGACCTCTTCCTCGGCGTCCTCGGCCGACGCGATCAGGCCGCGGCCTTCGGCATGGTCGCGGGGCATCAGGTGGCGGCGGTTGGAGGTGGCCACGAACAGCACGTTCTCCGGCGGGCCGGCGACGCCGCCCTCGAGGGCCGACTTCAGCGCCTTGGCCGCCGCCGCCCCGTCCTCGAACGACAGGTCGTCGCACAGCACCACGAAACGCTCCGACCGGTCCCGCAGGATATCGAACAGGCCGGGCAGGGCGGTGACCTCGTCGCGGTCGACCTCGACCAGCTTTAGGTCCGGATGCTCGGCCACGGCGGCCATGAAGGCGGCCTTGGCCAGGCTGCTCTTGCCGGTGCCGCGCACGCCCCAGAGCAGGGCGTGATTGGCCGGAAGGCCGCGCGCGAACCGGCTCAGGTTCTCGACGAACCGCTCCTTCTGGCGATCCACCCCGACCAGCAGGTCCAGCGGCAGGGGATAGTCCGGCGCCGCCAGGAAGGCGTCCCGGGCCGGATCGTGCCGGAACAGCCGGGCGGCGGCGAAGTCCAGCCTCGCCGGGGCGGCCGGCGCCAGGCGTTCGAGGGCCTCGGCGATGCGGGTCAGCAGGGGGGTGATGTCGCTCATTGCCGCCGCTTCTAGCGGACTGTGACGGCGAAAAGCCACAGCCCGCCCCCGTGTTTTGCCCGCTCATTGCAAACGGAGGGGTCAAGCCCTAGTTTCCGCCGACCTGAAACCGGCGCGCCGAGACGGCTGCGCCCGCCACGAGATTCTGGAGACCCTATGGACGGATCGTTGCTCAATATTCTGCCGCTGCTGCTGATTGTTCCGCTGTTCTATTTCATGATCATGCGGCCCCAGCAAAAGCGCGCCAAGGAGCACCAGGCCATGATCGCCAACGTCAAGCGTGGCGACATGATCGAGCTGTCCAGCGGCCTGATCGGCAAGGTCGTCCGCGTCGAGGACAAGGAAGTCGGCGTCGAGATCGCCCAGGGCGTCACCGTCAAGGTGGTCAAGGCGATGATCGGCGTCGTCCGCACCAAGGGCGAGCCCGCCCCCGCCAACGACGCCAAGAGCTGATCGCTCTTTAGCAAGTTCGCCTGGAGCGACCACGACCATGATGACCGTCTCCCGCTGGAAGATCATCGCCGTTATCGCGGCGGTGCTTCTCAGCCTCCTGTTCGCCATGCCGAACGTGCTTCCGCAGAACGTCCGTGACGGACTGGCCGGCTTCCTGCCCAAGAAGGGCCTGAACCTCGGGCTCGACCTGCAGGGCGGCTCCCAGCTGCTGCTCGAGGTCGACACCTCGGCGCTTCGCAAGGAGCGGGTGACCAACCTCATCGAGGACGTGCGTCGGCTGCTGGCCGAGAAGCAGATCGTCGGGGCCAACATCACGGCCGCCGGCGACGGCGTCCTGATCGTGCTGCCTGACGCGTCGCGGGCCCAGGAGGTGCAGGGCCTGATCAGCCGGCAGCTCAGCTCCGCCACCCGCAACGGCGCGCCGGACCTGTCGATCGACCGCAAGGGCGCCGAGCTCCGGGTAAACTACACCAGCGAGGCCATCCGCGAGGTCTCGACCAACGCCGTCGAGCAGTCGATCGGCATCATCACTCGCCGGGTCGATGACATGGGCACCCGCGAGCCGCAGATCAGCCGCCAGGGCGAGAAC
>SDZP01000103.1 GCA_004144935.1 Caulobacteraceae bacterium
CCATCGTCTGGCCCTTCGACGACCTCGACATCATCGCCGGCCAGGGGACCGTCGGCCTGGAGCTGGAGGCCCAGGCGCGCGGCGCCGGCGTGCGCCTCGACCTCGTCCTCACCCCCGTCGGCGGCGGCGGCCTGGCGGCCGGCGACAGATGCCGGATGGCGGTGGAGACGCCGGCCGCCGAGGTCTGGGGCGTCGAACCGGCCGCCTTCGACGACACCGCCCGAAGCCTGGCCACCGGAGAGCGTCAGTCCATCGATCCTGCCGCCCGCTCGATCTGCGACGCCCTGCAATCCCCCGCCCCCGGCCGCCTGACCCTGCCTCTCAACAGCGCCAACCTGGCCGGGGTGCTGACCGTGACAGACGCCGAGGTGGCCGAGGCCATGCGCTTCGCCTTTACCTGGCTGAAGCTGGTGGTCGAGCCGGGCGGGATCGTGGCGCTGGCGGCCCTGCTGGCCGGCAAGGTGACCCTGGACGGGCGCGCGGCCGGCGTGGTGCTCTCGGGCGGCAACGTCGATCCAGGCCTGTTCGCCCAGGTGCTGGCGCGCGAGATCTGAGCCCCGGGCGGACCGGCGTCAGGCGACCGCGATCGCCGGCTCCGTCAGGATGGCGTCGCGCCAGCTCGACGCCCAGTGAGACACCTTCGCCACCAGCTCGGCCATGTTGACCGGCTTGGCGATACAGTCGTCCATTCCCGCCTCGACATAGGTCTGGATCTGGGCCGGCAGGGTGTTGGCGGTCAGGGCGATGATGGGGGTGAAGGCCGCGGCGCCGTCCAGGGCCCGGATCATGCGCGTGGCGGTCACCCCATCCATGACCGGCATCTGGATGTCCATCAGGATCACATCCCAATCCCCGTCCTTCGCCGCCTCGACGCCGGCGCGGCCGTCGCTGGCGGTTTCACAGACCACGTCCATGGCCCCGAGCATGGCCTGGACCAGGACCCGGTTGTTCTCGTTGTCATCGACATAGAGGGCCCTGACGGCGCCGTCGGCGACCGGCGCCCGCGGCCCGGCGATGGCCGCGACGGCGGTGTCGAAGCGCTCCGCAACCGGCGACTGAATCGGCTGGCCCGAGGGGTCGGCGATCATCTGGTTGACGACGTCCAGCAGCCCCAGGCCGGCCGCGTGGATCCGGCCCGCCTGCTCGCTCGCGACGTCCGGCAGTTGGGCGTCGAGCAGCAGCTGCGAGAAGCCGATCACCGCGTTGAGCGGCGTGCGCAGTTCGTGCGACATCTCGGTCAGGAACAGCTGGCGGGCTTCAGCCATGCTGGCCTTCTGCTCGGCCGCGCTCCTGGCCATCTCCGCCTCGACCCGCGGCGTCACATCCTGTTCGATCAGCAGGACACAGGTCCGGCCGGTCACCGGATCCAGAACCGGCCGCGCCTCCATATGGTGCCAGCGCCGTCCGGCCCGCGTGTCGGCGGCGCGCAGGGCGGCGACAGGCGCGCCGGCGGCGGCCTGCAGCATCACCCCACCCTCCGCCGGATCGGCGAACCGGCGGCTGAAGGCGTCCTCGGCGGCGCCGTAGGCGTGGAAGGCGGCGGGGTTGGAAAACAGCCGCGCCCCCTCTGCGTCGAACAGGCTGATCAGCGTCGAGGCGTGGCGAAGGGCCTCCGCCGCGCGCCGGTCCTCGGCCGGGATGTCCTCGATCGCCGCCTCGAACAGCAGCAGCGTATGGCCTTCGTCGTCGACGATCGCCGACACGGTCGCCTGGGTCGCGACCGGCCGGCCATGCGGGAAGAAGGTCCATCGCTCGCTGACGGCCTCGCCCAGGGCGGTCTGCTCGACAAGCCGCCGGATCCGCGCCTGCATCGCCGGCGAGCGGGCCGAGAAGTTGCGTTCGGCTAGGGCCTGGAGGCTGTCGGCGCCCCACAGGCCGAGCGCGGCCGGGTTGGCGTAGGGCTTTTGACCCGTATCGGGATCGTACAGCCAGACAGGCCGCCGCAACCGGTCCCATCCTGCAGCGAAACTGTGTCGAGCCATCCGGGACCGTCAATCATCAAATACCGGTCGACTGTTCAGCCTAACTCCTAACGAAACCCCTACGGGAGGGCCTCGGCGGGCGGCGCTCTGCGACAATATTTACCTGCGAGACTTTCCCGGACCCTGAAAAGCCCGGTCGCCCCCTTTGCGAATTGCCCGCCAGCCCGCAGGATCGCCGCATGTTCACCACCTTCAAGCCGCTGCAAACCCCCGCCCTGGTCATCGACCTTGCCGCCCTGGAAGCCAACCTCGCCGCCATGCAGGCCCTCTGCGACGCCGCCGGCGTCCGCCTGCGTGCCCACGGCAAGACCCACAAATGCGCCGCCCTCGCCTGGCGGCAGATGCAGCACGGCGCCGCCGGCCTCTGCGCCCAGACCATCGGCGAGGCCGAGGCCTTCGTCGCCGGCGGCATCGCCGACGTGCTGATCACCGCCCCGGCCCCGGCCTGGGCCGCCCCGCGCATCGCCGCCCTCACCGGACGCGGCGCGACCATCGGCGCCGTCGCCGACCATGCCGACCAGGTCGCCTGGCTGGGCGCCGCCGCCCGCGCCGAAGGCGGGATCATCGATCTCGTCGTCGACCTCGACCCAGGCACTCATCGCACCGGCGCCCATCCGGACCAAGTCGTCGCCCTCGCTCGCCTCGCCGCCGGGACCGAAGGCCTGCGCTTCGCCGGCCTCCAGGCCTATGCCGGCCACATCCAGCACATCGGCCCGGCCGCCGAGCGCAAGGCCGCCTATGACGCCGTCATCGCCCGCACAGCCAAGGTGCGCGACGCCCTGGCCGCCGCCGGCCTGCCGCCCCCCGTCGTCACCGGCGGCGGCACCGGCACCCACGCCTTCGACCTGGCCAGCGGTGTCTTCACCGAACTGCAGGCCGGCAGCTATGCGGTCATGGACGCCGAGTACGAGGTCTGCGAGGCCCCAAATTCCCTGGGCGCCGGCGCTGGTTGGGGCTTCCGGCAGGCCATGTTCCTGGCCGCCACCGTCGTCTCGGCCAACCACAAGAGCCATGTCACCATCGACGCCGGCTTCAAGGCTCTCTCCAGCGATGGTCCACCCGCCAGGGTGGCCTGGGGCGCCGCCGCCAGGGCCCTCTGGCGTCCGATGGGCGACGAGCACGGCATGGTCCTGCACCCCAGCGCCATCCCCCTCCTGAAGGGCGGCGACTTCGTCACCGCCGTCGAGGCCCTCGACGCCGACGACAGCCAGCCCTGGCGCAATGACGCCCCGCGCCTTGGCGACACCGTCTGGCTGCAGCCGGGCCACTGCGACCCGACCATCAACCTGCATGACGCCTTGATTGTCGTGGCGGAAGACGGGTCATGGGAACGCTGGGCTGTCGACGCGCGCCGCGTCACGGCCGCCTGAAAAACAAGGCGGGAGTGGAACCATGGATCTCGATTTTACCGGCAAGCGCGTGCTCGTCGTCGGCGGCAGCAGCGGCATCGGCAACGGCATCGCCCATGGCTTCCGCGAGCGCGGCGCAAAGGTCGCCGTCTGGGGCACCCGCCCGCACGGCGACTACAAGGCCGAGGACGGCTCCGACCTCGAGGGCCTGACCTTCCAGCAAGTCGACGCCAGCGACAATGACGCCGTCGCCGGCGCCCCCAGCCCGTTTGACGGCCTCGACGTCCTGGTCCTCGCCCAGGGCACGGTCCTCTACCGCAAGGGCGAGTTCGAGATGGAGGGTTTCCGCAAGGTGGTCAGCGTCAACCTCGACAGCCTGATGGCCTGCTCGATGCGCTTCTTCGAGGACCTCAAGGCCAGCGCCGGCAGCATCATCACCATCAGCTCCACCGCCGCCTTCCACGCCACGCGCGGCAACCCGGCCTACACCGCCTCCAAGGCCGGCGCCGTGGCCCTGACCCGCACCCTGGCCCAGTCCTGGGCCCGGGACGGCGTGCGGGTGAACGGCGTGGCGCCGGGCCTGGTCGACACCAAGCTGACCAAGGTCACCACCGAAAACCCCGAACGCCTGGCCGGCGCCCTGCGCGGCATCCCGATGGGCCGCCTCGGCCTCCCCGTCGACATGGCCGGCCCGGTGATGTTCCTGGCCTCGCCCCTGGCCGCCTACGTCACCGGCCAGACCCTGATCGTCGACGGCGGGTTGTCGCTGTAGGCCCCCAACCACCGTCATCCCGGAAAGCGCGCAGCGCTTATCCGGGACCCAGGGGCTGCTACGCGCCGACCGCAAAGCCGCGGCCGATAGCGAGATCACGCACCCCTGGGTCCCGGATAGCCCGCTTCGCGGTCTTCCGGGATGACGGCAGGAGGGGTGGCGACCCTTGTGCGAACCCTCGGCCGCCCGAGCGGAATGTTGGGCCGAGATCAAAATGCTGGTTGATCCCGGCCCCGGCAGCTTTCAGGTACTGCGGCATGCAGATCCTCATGTCCGACGACGCCTACAGCCGCATCGCCGGTGACCTCCCGACAGACCTCGACATCCTCACCCTAGGCCCCGAGGGCGAAGTCCGCCGCGGCGGGACCGTGATCACCGACAGCGACCCGGAGGTCTTCTGGATCAGCGGCGACCTCTGGCTGGCCGGCCGCCTGCCCGGCATGTTCCGCCAGATCCTCGGCGGCCGGTCGGGCAAATGGGCTCAGACCTTCAACGCCGGCCTCGACAGCCCGATCTTCAACAGCCTGATGGCCAAGGGCGTGCGGCTGACCAAGTCCAGCGCCCAGGGCCCGGCCATCGCCGAATACGTCATCGCCCACGCCTTCAGCCTGCTTCACCCGATCGCCGAGGCGAAGGCTGCCCAGGCGGCCCACGACTGGCGGCGGATCAATTTCCGCGAGATCGGATCGACCCGCTGGCTGATGGTCGGCTTCGGGGCCATCGGCTCGGAGATCGCCGCCCGACTGAAGCCGTTCGGGGCCCACCTGACCGTCGTGCGCCGCGACATTACGCCGGACCCGCTGATCGACGCGGTGCGCCCGATCGGCGACCTCGTCGCCCTCGCCGCCGAGGCCGATGTCGTCGTCCTGGCCTGCGCCCTCACCGACCAGACGCGCGGCATCGCCGGGGCCGAGTTCTTCGCGGCCTTGAAGCCCGGCGCCCTGTTCATCAACATCGGCCGCGGCGGCCTGGTCGACGAAGCCGCCTTGGGCGCTGGCCTGGATCGCAACCAGCCGGCCATGGCCGTGCTCGACGTCTTCGAGACCGAACCCCTGCCGGCCGACGCCTGGTTCTGGGACCATCCCCAGGTCGTCGCCACCGCCCATTGCTCGGCCGCCAGCGACGGGGTCGAGCCGCGCGGCGACCGGCTGTTCCTCGAGAACCTGCGCCGCTACCGGGCCGGGGAGCCGCTGCTGAACGAAGCCCAGCCCAGCGAGGTCGGCCTCTGATGACCCGCCGCCGGTGGCTGGTCGCCGGGGGTCTGGCCCTGCTCGCCCTCCTGGCCCTGGCCTGGACCCAGCTGGCCCCCTGGCCCCGCACCGGCGCGACTTACGTCGCCAAGCAGATGTGCTCCTGCCTGTTCCTGACCGGCCGGACGGAGGCCAGCTGCCGCACCGACTTCGGCGACTATGTGAACCGCTATAGCCTGGCCGTCGACCGCGGCGGCCTGCCCCGCACCGCGAGAGTCACCGCCTCCCTCGCCATGTTCCGGGGCGAAGCGGTGTATGATCAGGGGTACGGATGCAGGATCGCCCGATGACCCCTCAAGACCTCTACGCCGCCCGGCTGACCACCGCCGTCCAGGCCGTCGGCGAGATCGCCTCCGGCAGCCGCGTCGCCATGGGCATGGCCCTGGCCGAGCCGCCCGGCCTGCTCACCGCCCTGGCTGCCCGGGCCGAGGCCGGGGATGTCGACGAGGTCCGCCTCTACTACTTCCATTCCACCCCGCACGCCGCCGCCACAGTGCTGCGCTACGACCTGCTCGACCGCATCCGGCCGCACTGCTTCTTCCTCGGCCCCGTCGAGCGGATGCTGCTGGCCCAGGGCGAGAAGGACGGCCGCCAGACCGTCTGGTTCGTCCCCGGCGCCTTCAGCCAGGCCCCCAGGCTGATGTGCGAGGCCGAGCCGATCGACACCTTCCTGACCTGCGTCTCGCCGATGGACGCCCATGGCTTCTTCAGCCTCGGCCCCAGCAACGACTATGGCCTGTCGCTGGTGAAGTCGGCCCGCCGCGTCGTCGTCGAGGTCAACCGCCACACCCCCCGGGTGCGCGGCGGCATGATCCACGTCAGCGAGGTCGACGCCATCATCGAACAGGACACGCCGCTGTTCGAGAATCCGGTCCGCGAGGCCGCGCCGCAGGACGCCGTCATCGCCCGCCTGGTCGCCGAGCTGATCGAGGATGGGGCCTGCCTGCAGATGGGCATCGGCGCCCTGCCCGAAAGCGTCTGCAGCGCGCTTGGCGGCCATCGCGACCTCGGCGTCCACACCGAGCTCTTCGCCCCCGGTCTGATGAAGCTGATGCAGTCCGGCGCGGTGACCAACGCCCGCAAGGCCACCAATACCGGCCGCTCGATCTTCACCTTCGCGATGGGCGACAAGGCCCTCTACGACTTCATCGACGACAACGCCGCCGTCGAGAGCCGCCCAGTCGACTACGTCAACGACCCCGCCGTCATCGCCCTCAACGACAAGGTGGTCTCGGTCAACGCCACCCTGCAGATCGACCTCTCCGGCGCCTGCAACAGCGAGCACATGGCGGGCCGCCAGTACAGCGCCGCCGGCGGCCAGCTGGATTTCGTGCGCGGCGCCTATGGCTCGAAGGGCGGCAAGTCGATCATCGCCTGCCACTCGACCGCGAAGGACGGCGCCGTCTCCCGCATCGTCAGCCGCCTGGACGGCCCGGTCACCACCCCGCGCAACGACGTCCAGTGGGTGGTCACCGAGCATGGCCGGCGGGACCTCAAGGGCCTCAGCATCCAGGAACGCGCCCGGGTGCTGATCACCCTGGCCCATCCCAAATTCCGCGACGGCCTGACCGCCGAGGCGAAGGCCGCGGGGCTGATCTAGGGGCCGGCTGCAGGCATCGTCGTCTTTTTTGTAGGCGGGCTGCGGGCGGTATGATGGGTCGCACGCTTCGATCGCGCCTTCCAGACGTCAGCCGCCGGGGTACGGCTGGCCGTACAGCGCCGCCCCCTCCCGGGTCAGCGCCTCCAGCTCGTCGAAAAGGGCCTCGTCGTGGGCCTTGAAGTTGAAGCAGCTCTTGCCCTGCATCCGCCTGCGCAGCGCCGGACTGATCTTCGCCGCCAGCGCCGGGTGGGTGTAGACCGGCATCAGGTGGTAGCTGACGTAGGCCTTGCCGACCCGCACGCCGCCGAACCACATCGGCGCGTCCGGCTTCAGCGGCGAGCGCCAGTCGGAGGTCAGCGAAACGCCGCCCTCGCCTTCGCCGACCGTCCGCATGCCCGGCGCCGCCCGCCGCAGGCGCAGGATCAGGGCGTCACGCAGGGCGGCGAAATCGGTCATCCCTGCACTCTGCCAAACCGGAGGCCGGACGCAAAGGTGGACGCCGCCCCGCTTCCCCGCCAAACATGGCGCAAATCTTCCGCCCCGGGGGCCGCATGAATCGCCTTTTCACCTACTTCATCGTCGGCTCCATGGTGCTGGGCGTCCTCGCCGGCCTGGCCTGCAACCAGCTTCTGGCCGGCGAGCAGCTGAACACCGCCGTCGACATCTTCACCCTGATCACCACCCTGTTCCTGCGGCTGATCAAGATGATCATCGCGCCGCTGGTCTTCACCACCCTGGTGGTCGGCATCGCCCACATGGAAGACGCCGCCGCCATCCGCGGCGTCGGCCTGAAAGCCATCGCCTGGTTCATCTTCGCCTCCCTGGTCTCGCTGACCGTGGGCCTGGGCATGTTCCACCTGCTCAGCCATGTCTGGGACCTGGGCGCCGGCCTCAACATGACCAGCGAGGTGACCACCAAGGCCACCGTCGACAGCTCGACCTTCACCCTGAAGGACTTCATCACCCACCTGATCCCGACCTCGATCTTCGACGCCATGGCGACCAACCAGATCCTGCAGATCGTGGTCTTCGCGGTCTTCGTCGGCACCGCCGTCGCCGCCCTCGACGACCGCGCCCCGGCGGTGATGCAGCTGGTCGAGCAGGGCATGAACATCATGCTCAAGGTCACCGGCTACGTGATGACCCTGGCCCCGATCGCCATCTTCGCGGCCCTGGCGGCGGCCATCGCCAGGGAGGGCCTGGGCATCATCGGCACCTACGCCCAGTTCATCGGCGGCTTCTACCTGTCGCTGGGCGTGCTCTGGGGCCTGCTGTTCACCGCCGCCCTGGTCGTGCTCGGCGGCCGCGCCGTCGGCATGTTCAAGGCCATCACCCCGCCCACCCTGCTGGCCTTCTCCACCGCCAGCTCCGAGGCTGCTTATCCCCGCACCCTGGAGGCGCTGGAGAAGTTTGGCCTGCCGCGTCGCGTGGTCAGCTTTGTGCTGCCGCTGGGCTACAGCTTCAACCTCGACGGCTCGATGATGTACTGCACCTTCGCGGTGCTGTTCATCGCCAAGGCCCACGGCATCGAGCTGAGCGTCGCCCAGCAGATCAGCATGCTGCTGCTGCTGATGGTCACTTCCAAGGGCATGGCCGGGGTGCCCCGGGCCAGCCTCGTGGTGATCATGGCCACCCTCACCTACTTCGGCATGGACGAGGCCTGGATCGCCCTGGTGCTGGCCGTCGACCACCTGCTCGACATGGGCCGCTCGGCGACCAACGTCGTCGGCAACTCGGTCGCCTCCGCCGTCGTCGCCCGCTGGGAAGGCAGGAAGGGCGCGAAGGAGCCGGTGGAAGCGCCGGACCCGCTGGCGGGATAGACAACCCAGACCCTTCTCCCGCTTGCCGGGAGAAGGTGGCAGCCCGCAGGGCTGACGGATGAGGGCAGCACCGGCCCGTCAGAACGCGCCCGTTTTGGCCCGGTTGGCCCGCCAATCCCTGTCCGCCCCGGCGCTGCCCTCATCCGACCCGCTTCGCGGGCCACCTTCTCCCGACAAGCGGAAGAAGGGTTCACGGGAGCTTCCCATGACCATCCACTACGAGACCGACGGTGACCTCTGCGTCGTCACCCTCGACCGCCCCCAGGCCCGCAACGCCGTCGACGGCGCCACGGCCCAGGCGCTCTACGACGCCTTCAAGCGCTTCGACGCCGACGAGGCCCTCAGCGTCGCCATCCTGACCGGCGCCCATGGAAACTTCTGCGCCGGCGCAGACCTCAAGGGCGTCGCCGCCGGGGCCGGCAATCCGGTCCATCGGGACGGCGACCTCGGCCCGATGGGCCCAACCCGGCTCGCCCTCTCCAAGCCGGTGATCGCCGCCGTCGAAGGCTATGCCGTGGCCGGCGGCTTGGAGCTCGCCCTCTGGTGCGACCTGCGGGTGGCCGCGCAGGGCGCCACCTTCGGCGTCTTCTGCCGCCGCTTCGGGGTGCCGCTGATCGATCTGGGCACGGTGCGGCTGCCCCGCCTGATCGGCCAGTCGCGGGCCATGGACCTGATCCTCACCGGCCGCGCCGTCGCCGCCGACGAGGCGCTGGCCATCGGCCTCGCCAACCGCCTCGTCCCTGACGGCCAGGCGCTGGACGCCGCCAGGACCCTGGCCCGCCAGATCGCCGCCTTCCCGCAACTCTGTCTGCGCAACGACCGCCGCTCCGCCCTGGCGCAATGGAGTCTCGACTGGGACGCCGCCGCCGCCTTCGAGATCGGGGTCGGCCTGGAGACCCTGCGCAGCGGCGAGGCCGCCGCCGGCGCGGCCCGGTTCAGCGGCGGCCAGGGCCGTGGCGGAACCTTCCCCTGAGCCCCGTCAAATGACGCTCAAACCCCCCTTGCGATTTGCAGGCCGCATCGCTAGGTTCCGCGCCTTCGCTCTGGGGGCCCTCCGAGGCCCTCAACACCGGTATGGAGAGGTGGCAGAGTGGTCGAATGTACCGCACTCGAAATGCGGCGTGCCTGGAAGGGTACCGTGGGTTCGAATCCCACCCTCTCCGCCATCTGCGTCGATTAGACGCTAAAATCTCTGACTATTTTGGTGAGAACCGCCGGCCGCCCCACCAAGCGTTGCGGCTGATTGCCCCTGCGCCCCGCGCTTGAGACACCGCCGCCTGCGGAAAAAACCGCCGCGCCGGAAATCCCCTGGCGGTTGCAGCTTGTTTACGAGTTTCGATGAGTAGGTGACCGCACGGGGCAATTGCTCGTTTTGAGTATTTGGGGCGCGTCATGACGGTTTCGGTTTTCGGCCAGGGGCCGGGCAAGTTGGCTCGGCTGGAGAAGCTCGCCGCCGCGCTCGAGGATCTCAGCGCCCGGATTGGCGCGGAGAGCGCCGACTACGCGACCGCCGTCGCCATCCGCAGCCGGTTCGGGGCCAGCATTTCCGACA
>SDZP01000496.1 GCA_004144935.1 Caulobacteraceae bacterium
GGCCGGATCGTTCGGCGTCACCGCCACGAAGCGGCGGCCCTGGTCGTCCCGGCCGATGACCACGCCGCCGCGGTAGTCCTCGCGGTCGTGGATGACGGTGTAGGCCTCGATGGTCCCCCGGCCCTCCGGCGTCTCGACGATCTCCGGATGCGGCAGGGCGTCGATGCGGGACTGGATGATCGTCGGGTCCTGGCGGTCGAAGGGCTTGTCGGGCGGCGTGGTCGAATAGACGCCGGTCGACTGCTTTGTCATGAACCAGCCGTTGGCCGTGCACAGGCCCCAGGCGCCCGGCTTGGCCCGCAGCCGCTGCATCATCTCGGCGATGGAGTGCATAGCGTAGTTGTTCCCGGGCCCGCCGAAATAGGGTAGCCCGCCGGTCACCGTCAGCCCGCGCGGATCGTCCAGCGCCAGACCCAGCTCCTCGGCCCCGACCTCAACGGCGATGGGGAAGCAGCTGTAGAGGTCGATGATGTCGATGTCGTCGATGCCGACTCCGGCCATTTCCAGCGCCCGCTGGCCAGTCAGCCGCATGGCCGGGCTGGAGTGGTAGTTCTGGCGGTCGAGCGGGAACCAGAGGTCGGAGGCGTCGGCGCAGCCGTGCAGGAACACCCATTTGTCCTGCGGCACGCCCAACTCGCGCGCCTTCTTCACCGAACAGAGCAGCACGCCGGCCGACTGGTCCACCTGCATGATGGCGTTGAGGTTCTTCGGATAGGGGAAGCCGATCATCCGGTTCTTCTCGCTGACCGTGATCAGCTCCTCGGCGGACTTCTCGGTCGGGAACCAGGCCTCCGGATTCTGCGCCGCGACCCTGGTGAAGGGGGCGAACAGCTCGCCCAGCCGCTGCTGGTGGTCCGCGATGGAGCGGCCGTCGCGGGCCCGCAGGGCGTTCTCGAACACCGGATAGATGTTGATCGGCCGGTCGAGGCCGTGGGCGCTTTCATAGGGGGTGGCGCCCGGACGCGGATCGCCGACCCGCTCCGGCTCGGCCTCAATAGCGGGGCCGTGGGGGTCGTTATAGTCGTCGAACGAGGCCCCGGCCTTCAGCCGCTTCATCAGCGAGCCGAGGAATTCGGCGCCGCTGACGAAGGCGAAGTCGGTCTCGCCCTTCTGGATGCGCTCGGAGAGGATGTTGATCAGCTGCTGGGGGCTGTTGCCGCCCATGTGACTGTAGGGGGCGTAGGTCGGCGCCGCGCCCAGGGCCCGCGCCAGGCTGGCCGGCGGATTCTTCAGGCGCGGGAAGGGCAGGCTCTGCAGGGCGCCGGGCGCGTCGACCGTGAAACCGACCACCGCCACGGCGTCGAGCCCGGCCAGGGCGGCCCTATCGATGCCGGCGTCGGCGGCGGCGCGTTCCGCCGCAATCTTCAGCAATTCCAGTGGCGAAGGCGCGGTCTCGGGTTTGCCCCGATACGTGAATTGGCCCGCTCCGATGAGAACCGGTGTGTCGTCGCGCATCTTCCGCACTCCCCAGATGGTGGTCTGACCCCGGATAAGGCCCTGACCCGGCGGTATCCAAGCCCTTTCCGGCCATGCCCGAATCCTGAGCAAGGGGCGCCTTGATTTGCGGCGCCGCAAAGCCTCAACTGCACGCTCCACGGTGTGGGTTGTCTCAAGGCTTGTCCCCTGCCCCGCCCCTGTGTTCGTTCGCCTCAACTGCTCGGGCCAAGGCCCCTGGGAATGCCATGAAAAAGATCGAAGCCATCATCAAGCCGTTCAAGCTGGACGAGGTGAAGGAGGCCCTGCAGGAGCTGGGCGTCCAGGGCATGACCGTGCTCGAAGCCAAGGGCTACGGCCGCCAGAAGGGCCACACCGAGCTGTACCGCGGGGCCGAGTACGTCGTCGACTTCCTGCCCAAGATCAAGGTCGAGGTCATCGTCGACGACGGCCAGCTGGCCAGCGCCCTGGAGGCCATCCAGAACGCCGCCCGCACCGGGCGCATCGGCGACGGCAAGATCTTCGTCTCCGACATCACCGACGTCATCCGCATCCGCACTGGGGAAAGCGGCGCGCAAGCCATCTAAGCTTCCAGTAAAAACTCAGCAATTTCAAAAACCTAGGGGATAGGTTCCATGCCGACTACCGCCAAAGACATTCTCGCTCAGATCAAGGAAAAGGACGTCAAATATGTCGACGTCCGCTTCACCGACATCCGCGGAAAGCTGCAGCACGTCACTTTCGACATCGACCTGGTGGACGAGGACTTCCTGGAAGACGGCACCATGTTCGACGGCTCGTCGATCGCCGGCTGGAAGGCCATCAACGA
>SDZP01000497.1 GCA_004144935.1 Caulobacteraceae bacterium
GGCAGCCCGGCGCTGATGAAGGCCTATGGCGAAGCTGATGTCGAAGCCGACGGCGACGTGGCGCACGCCCAGTCCCTCGTGCAGCACGAACTGGGCGAACTCGCGGTCCGAGAAGCTGGCCATCTCGAAGTCGAAGCCCAGCACATAGAAGCGCTCGACGCCGAGCGTCTCGAGGGCGCGGGCCTGCTGGTCGAGGGTCATCAGCCGAAAGGACGGCTCATCGGGGTGAAACAGCCGGCGCGGGTGAGGGTCGAAGGTGATGACGCCGAGCGGGGCGCCGGTCGCCTTGGCCGCCTCGGCGGCCTGGGCGATGACCGCCTGGTGGCCCAGATGCACCCCGTCGAAGTTGCCGAGCGCCACCGAGGCTCCGCGATCGGCGGGGTCCAGGTTCTTCCAGCCATGGACGATCTTCAGGCTCATCCGCGCTTCGGGGCCAGGATCAGGGCCTCGCCGGTCAGCACCGCCTTGCCGTTCACCGAGCACACGGTGTCGAGCGTGACCCGGCCCTTCTCGGCGTCGATTTCGCGGATGGTGCAGACCGTCAGCACCTCGTCGCCGACCCGGACCGGCCGGCGGAAGCTCAGGGACTGACCCATGTAGACCGCGCCAGGACCCGGCAGCTGGGTGCCGATCACCGCCGAGATGTAGGCGGCCGAGAGCATGCCGTGGGCGATGCGCCCCTTGAACTGGGTGGTCGCCGCGTAGGCCTCGTCCAGGTGCAGCGGGTTGTCGTCGCCGCTGACCTCGGCGAAAAGCTGGATGGTCCGCTCGTCGGCGGTGCGGGTCATCTCGGCCGACTGGCCGACGGTGAGGTCTTCGAGGAACAGGCCTTGCATCGTCATCTCTCCTACCAGACCAGGTCGGCCATGGCGTAGGCGGCGGTGACGCCCTCCTCCGCCAGCAGGCCGGCCACCTTGTCCGGGTGCAGTTTTTCGTCGTCGCCCAGCGCCTTCACCCCATGGATGCCTTGCGCGATGAACAGGCAATCGAGGCCGTGGTCGGCGGCGCCCTTCACATCGGTGACGACGCCGTCGCCGATGCAGAGCACGCGGGACCGGTCCAGGGTCCTGCCCAGCAGCGCCTCGCCCTCGGCAAGGCTCAGCTCATAGATCGGCGTGAACGGCTTGCCGGCCATCAGCACCTCGCCGCCGAGGCTCTCGTAGAGGTCGGCCAGCGAGCCGCCGCAGTAGATCAGCTTGTCGCCGCGCTGCACCACCCGGTCGGGGTTGGCGCAGATCATCGGCAGGCCGCGCGCCGCGGCGACCTGCAGGCGAGCGCGGTAGTCCTCGGGCGTCTCGACCTCGTCGTCGTCGGGGCCGGTGACGGTGACGAAGGCTGCCTCCTCGACGGGGGAGAAGGCGACATTCAGGCCCTCATATAGCGGCCAGTCGCGGTCGGGACCGATCTTCCAGGCCGGGCCGGGGGCGCGTTCGGACAGCAGCACGCGGGTGGCGTCGCCGCTGGTGACGAAGGCGCTCCAGGCCTCGCGCGGCACGCCCAGGCCGTCGAGCTGAGCGATGACGGCGCTGGCCGGACGCGGCGAGTTGGAGATCAGCACGACGGGACCGACCTCGGCCCGCCAGCGGGCCAGGGCGGCGCAGGCCGCCGGCCAGCTTTCGCGGCCATTGTGGATCACGCCCCAGACGTCGCAGAGCAGGACGTCGTAGCGGTCGCGCAGGGTGGAAAGGCCGGCGGGCAGGTCGGTCATGGGGCTGGGCTAACGGCTGGAACCGGAGAGGTCAATCAGCGACCGGCGAGGCGGCGCAAGGCCGGCCGCTCCGGGAATATTCGCCGGCCGAGGCTGGCAGCGTTGCAACCCGCCGCGTTCTGGACGCTTACTCATCGCACACCTTTCCTGGAGACCCGGCCGATGACCACCCTGACCTATGAAGTTGTCGAACACGATGGCGGCTGGGCCTACCGCGCCGACGGCACCTATTCGGAAACCTTCCGCAGCCACGACGAGGCCGCCGCCGCCGCCAAGCGCGCCGCCGGCGAGCAGCGGCTGGGCGGCGAGACCACCGGCATCGTCTACGAGGACGAGAAGGGCAAGTGGCACGAGGAGATCGCCGACGGCGGCGACCGGCCGGAGACCAAGGTCGAGGACTAAGGCCTTACCGAAGCGCCTGACCATTATACCCTGGCGCTCCACACCCTCAAAAAGGGCCGCCGTCGGTCGTCAGGTTACCAAAGCCTTTGTCGCGTGGGCTTTTGCGTGGAATCCCGGGCCGGGATTGTAGGCGACGGCGTAGGCGC
>SDZP01000104.1 GCA_004144935.1 Caulobacteraceae bacterium
CCTTCACGCAGGGGGTGGTGATGGCCTCGGGCGGACTCGTGTAAGGCGGGCCGAGGTTCAAGAGACGGCTCCCTCGGGGATGGCGTAGGCGACGGTGGCCTTGGCGGCGGCGCGGTCGGGGCCCTCGGTCCACATCAGCACGTCGACCGTGGCGATGCGGCGGCCCAGCCGCAGCAGGCGGCCCTCCGCCATCAGCCGGCCGGGCTTGCAGGGGCGCAGGAAGTGGATGTTGAGCGAGGTGGTGACAGCCATGGCCACCTCGCCGATGTGGGCCAGGATCAGGGCGTAGGCGGCGCTGTCGGCCAGGCTCATCAGGGTCGGTCCCGAGATCACCCCGCCGGGGCGCAGGTTCCGGTCCGAGGTCGGCATGGCGAGGGTGACGATGCCGGGATCGGCGCGGATCACCTTGACCATCTGCTCGGGATCGCCGTGCGGGAAGGCGCGCAGCAGAAAGGCGTTGAGGGCGGCGGCGTCCATGCGCAGCGCGCCAAGGCCCGGTCCGCTGATGTCGCCGGGGCGGCTGGGAGGGAGGTCGGTCATCGGGTCCAAGGATCGCGGTCCGGCGGCCGGCTGGCAAGGGCGGCGAGGCGCTCAAGGTCGCGCCAGGATTTCGCCTCGAGTATTACAGAAAGTTTAGACATGAATTCTGTGTAATTGTTCGAGTCTTTCAGGAGTTTAATTTGCGAATACGGTGTTCGAGGGTCACCCTTCAGTCATTGAACAACCGCTGTCGGGAGCACCCCATGAAGACCCTGCTGATCTCCGCCACCCTGCTGGCCCTCGCCGGCGCCTCCGCCGTCTCGGCCCAACCGGCCGGACGCCTGAGCGACTCCCAGTTCATCAAGGCGGCCCGCTGCAAGGGCCTGGCCAAGGCCGACGGGGTCGATACCAAGGCCATCGACCTGGTCCTGAAGACCAACAAGCGCGGCCGGGCCGACTGGATCGTCGACAAGGCGATGGACGCCCAGGATAGCGCCGTCTCCGAAGCCAGGCGCGCCGACGCCACCCGCAAGGCCGAACTGGCCGCCGAATGGAACGGCGCCTGCCAGGCCTACGGTGTCGCCGGATAGTTTCTCACTCTGTCGAGCACCCAGAGCCCCTTGGCGCCCCGTCCCTGACGGGGCGCTCTTTTTTTGTGGCGTCGGGGGCTGCGTCCGGTAGCCTCGAGCCGACGAGTTTGGGGGGCGCCATGCTTTCAGCTGTTCTGGTGACCGTAGTGCTGCAAGCCGCCCCAGCCGGGGCGCAGCCGCCGGTCGTCGAGCCCGCGCATTCGGCGGCAATCGTCGAACGACCTGCCTGGGTCGCCAAGCCGACCGGCGTCGCCGTGGCCCGTGTCTTTCCCGACCGCGCCATGGAACTGGCCATTCCCGGACGCGCCGTCGTGCAGTGCCGGGTGCGGCTGACCGGGTTGGTCGACGACTGCAGCATCATCGAGGAAACTCCGACCGGTCTGGGCTTCGGCTCGGCCGTCCTGTCTCTCACGAGCCGCTTCAGACTGACGCCGGAGCGCCACGATGGCGTTGAGGTCGATGGCGCGGTGGTCAAGATCCCCATCACCTTCACCACACCGACGATGGCGCCGTGGACGGGAGAGGTCACACCCATCCAGGCGGTTGCCTGTGCGGCCTGGCACAGGGCGCGGCTGGAAATCCTCCCGGCCGACGCGGAATCCATTCTCGGCATCCAGCGGTTCTCCGCCCTCGCCAGAGGGTTGGCTCAAGGCGCTGGCGTCAGCGACGACGACATCCAGGCGCTCTTGGACGGCAAGTCGCCTGGCGGGCCGCCAGTCCTTCCGAACGCCAGCAGCATCTGCCGTCTGGCGGTTTGATCGCCTGCGACGTCAGGCTTCCGGGAAGAAAGTCCTTTACGTTGACGCAAGCGTCATCTTTCCAAACAAGCGTTCGGCCCTTATGGTTCGCCTCGACTTGAAAACGGCCCTCCAGAGCCGCGCCGGGAGCCCCTGATGAACCTCGACTTTTCCCCCGAAGATCTCGCCTTCCGCGACGAGGTTCGCGCCTTCGTCGCCGAGAACTACCCCGCGGAACTCCGCGAAAAGGGGTCGGACCGGGAAGACCTGAGCAAGGAAGACTTCCTGTCCTGGCACAAGATCCTGGCCAAGAAGGGCTGGGTGGCGCCGTCCTGGCCCAAGGAGTGGGGCGGCTGCGGCTGGACCTCGACCCAGAAATACCTGTTCGGCGAAGAGATGGCGCGGGCGGACGCGATTCCGATCCTGCCCTTCGGCGTCGCCATGGTGGCCCCGGTCATCTACACCTTCGGCACCCAAGAACAGAAGGACCGCTACCTGCCCAAGATCTACAACGGCGAGGAATGGTGGTGTCAGGGCTATTCTGAGCCGGGCGCCGGGTCCGACCTGGCCTCGCTGAAGACCAAGGCCGAGCGCATCACCGGCGACGACGGCAAAGAGTACTACATCGTCAACGGCCAGAAGACCTGGACCACCCTGGCGCAGCACGCCGACTGGGGCTTCTTCCTGGTCCGCACCAACATGGACGCCAAGATCCAGGAAGGCATCTCCTTCCTGCTGATCGACATGAAGACCCCGGGCATCACCGTGCGCCCGATCATCACCATCGACGGCGGCCATGAGGTCAACGAGGTCTGGCTCGAGAACGTCAAGGTTCCGGTCGAGAACCGCGTCTTCGAGGAGAACAAGGGCTGGACCTGCGCCAAGTTCCTGCTGGCCCATGAACGCTCCGGCATCGCCGGCGTGGCGCGCTCCAAGCGCGGCGTCGAGCGGGTGCGCGAGATGGCCTCGGTCGAGTTCGGCGACGACGGCGACAACCTGCTGAAGGACGCCGACTTCAAGCGCAAGGTCGCCGAACTGGAGATCGACCTGACGGCGCTGGAGTACACCGAGCTGCGCGTGCTGGCCTCGGAAAGCGCCGGCAAGGGCCCGGGTCCGGAGTCCTCGCTCTTGAAGATCAAGGGCACCGAAATCCAGCAGCGCCTGACCGAGCTGGCCCTGGAAGCGGCCGGCCACTACGCCTCGCCCTACTTCCGCGGCTTCCCGGAGGATGGCGACAACGCCCATCCGATCGGGCCGGACAGCGCCCATCGCACCGCGCCCAACTACTTCAACACCCGCAAGACCTCGATCTACGGTGGGTCGAACGAAATCCAGCGCAACATCATCGCCAAGATGGTTCTGGGCCTCTAGGCTTCGGACCAACGAACAAGAAACGCATCTAGTCAGGGACGCCCGATGGACTTCAATTTCTCCGAAGAGCAGTCGATGCTGCGCGACACCGTCGCCAGCTTCCTGCAGGACAAGTACGACTTCGATAAGCGCCAGAAGCTGATCAAGTCCGAGAGCGGCTGGAGCCCGGAAATCTGGGAAAGCTTCGCCAATGAGCTGGGCATCCTCGGCGCGCCCTTCTCGGAAGAGCTGGGCGGTCTGGGCGGCGGCGCCATCGAAAACATGATCGTCATGGAAGAGTTCGGCAAAGCCCTGGTGGTCGAGCCCTACCTCGGCACCGTGGTAATCGGCGGCGGCTTCCTGAAGCATTCGGGCCACGCCCAGGCGGCCGAACTGATCGGTGGCATCATCGAGGGAAAGGTCACCATCGCCTTCGGTTATGCCGAGCCGCAGGCCCGCTACAACTGGGCCGACGTCAAGACCACCGCCAAGAAGGAAGGCGAGGGCTATGTCCTCAACGGCCACAAGGCGGTCGTCATCGGCGCCCCTTGGGCCAGCCACCTGATCGTCACCGCCCGCACGAGCGGCGGCCAGCGCGACGAGGACGGCATTTCGGTGTTCATCCTGCCGAAGGACGCCAAGGGCGTCGTCACCCGTGACTACCCGACCGTCGATGGCCAGCGCGCCTCGGAAGTCTACCTCGAGAACGTGTCGGTCCCGGCCTCGGCCCTGGTCGGCGAAGAAGGCAAGGGCCTGCCGCTGGTCAACAAGGTGCTGGACGAGGCCGCGGCCGCCGCCTGCGCCGAGGCCGTCGGCGCCATGCGCAAGATGCACGAGCAGACCCTCGACTACGCCAAGCAGCGCAAGCAGTTCGGCACCGCCATCGCCAACTTCCAGGTGCTGCAGCACCGGATGGTCGACATGTTCATGAACGTCGAGCAATCGGTGTCGATGACCTACATGGCCACCCTCAAGCTCGACGAGAGCGACGAAGAGCGGGCCAAGGCGGTCTCGGCCGCCAAGGTGCAGATCGGCAAGGCCTGCAAGTTCGTCGGCCAGAACGCCATCCAGATCCACGGCGGCATGGGCATGACCGAGGAACTGGCGGTCGGCCACTACTTCAAGCGCGCCACGATGATCGAGGGCCTCTACGGCTCGGTCGACCATCACCTGCGCCGCTACGAGACGCTGAGCTTCGGCAAGGCCGCCTGAGGCGCATCGCCTCGGACGTGAATTTGGCCCGGTCGCTTCGCAGCGGCCGGGCCTTTTTCTTATCCGCCCGTCCTGGCCGCCCAGTGGAAGAGGCCGGCGGACGACAGCCACAGGGCGCCGAACAGCGCCGTGCCCAGCGCCACCTCGGTCAGCCCGGCCACCCCGGGGGAGGCCCAGCCGGCCGCATAGCCGACGACGCCGACCAGCAGCTGGGCCAGCGCGGTGGCCGCCAGGACCCTGGACAGGCCCGCCGCCTTGAAGCGGACGACGACCGCGCCAGCCACGGCGATGGCGATGACGCCGAGAAACAGCAGGTTGGCGGGGTTGTGCTCGTCGCCCAGGAAGCCCACCGCGCCGTTGACCCAGAGCAGGCCGACGCTGGCCAGCAGGGCGATCAGGCCGCCGATCCTGTAGGTCAGGCTGCTGGATGCCCAAACGATCAGCTCGACGATCAGGCCCGCGCCGCCGAGAACGACGCCGGCGAGCACAAAGTCGGACGCGGTCCAGGGGAAATGGAGAATGAGCGGTAGCGACAGGAGCAGCGCCAGGCCGCTCCAGCCGGTGGCGCGCCAGGGAAATCCATGATGCTTGCCGCCAGGCTGTGTGTTGTCGGTCATGTCCGCGCCTCCTGCTTGAGCCTCCTGGGATAGTCGGGGGCGGGGCAGGTGGTATGAGCGCGGTGTGAGGGTTCTGTGCACCGTCGGCCGCTCTCGACTTCCCCAAGGGGACGCAGGCGAGGTTGGCGGCAAGCAAGGCAGGGAATCTCCATGACGTTCGACGATGTGGTTCTGGGGCGCCGGAGTATCCGGGGTTACAAGCAGCAGGCGGTGCCCAAGGCGGTGATCAAGGAGATCATCGAGCTGGCCATGCGGGCGCCGTCGTCGCTCAACACCCAGCCCTGGAACTTCTACGTCCTGGCCGGCGAGCCGCTGGACCGCATCCGGGCCGGCAACACCGAGCGCAATCTGGCCGGGGTGCCGCACAGCCGGGAATTCCGCACCCACGGCGAATACGGCGGGGCCCACCGCGAGCGCCAGATCGGCATCGCCAAGCAGCTGTTCGCGGCCATGGGCATCGCCCGGGAGGACAAGGAGGCGCGGCTGGACTGGGTGCTGCGCGGGTTCCGCCAGTTCGACGCCCCGGTGTCGGTGGTGGTCACCTACGACCGCTCGATCCACGGCAGCGATATCGGGCCGTTCGACTGCGGCGCGGTGGCCAACGCCCTGGTCAACGCCGCCTGGTCGCGGGGGCTCGGCTGCGTCATCAACAGCCAGGGGATCATGCAGTCGCCGGTGGTGCGCGAGCATGCGGCCATTCCCGATGACCAGGTCATCATGATCTGCATCGCCATGGGCTATCCCGACGACGATTTCCCGGCCAATGCCGTGGTCTCCGAGCGCAAGAGCGTCGACGAGGCCGCCGTGTTCGTGGGGTTCGAGGACTAGCAACCGACCTTCGCGTTGTTGAAGCCCGCCCGGCTGCTATGGTGCGTCCAAAGCATTGGGAAGCATCATGATTTCTGTGTCTCGCCGATCGGCGATCGCCCTGTCCGCCTCGGCTCTCAGCATGGCGGCTTCAACCGGCTGGGCGACCCAGGCCGTCCCGCTCGCGCGCGAGTGGACGCCGGAGCAGGCGAGGGAGATCCTCTACAAGACCCAGACCTTGAGCCTGGCCCCGGATCTGTCCCACCTCAGCGCTGGAGAGCGGGCGGCGGTCGGCTTCCTGGTGCAGGCCGGCGCCATCTTCCAGGACGTGTATGAGCTGCAGCGGCACCGCGCCGCCCTGACGGTCCGAAACCAGTTGGCCAGGCGTCAGGATCCCGACGCCGAAGCCCTGCGGACGCTGTACCGCGTCTTCCAGGGACCGATCGCCACGACGCTGGACAACAGACGCACGCCGTTCGTCGCGGTCGAGGAGGCGCCGCCCGGAAAGAACGTCTACCCCTGGGATCTGACCAAGGCCGAGTTCGAGGCCTATCTCGCGGCCAATCCCCAGGAGGCCAAGCGGCTGACCGACCTGCGCTCGGTCGTCCGCCGCGCCCAGACCGCGCAGCTGCAGCGGGACCTCAAGGTGCTGGCGCGGTATCCGGTGCTCGACACCCTGCACCCCGGCCTGCGCGCCAGGCTGGAGCGGCTGATCCGCAAGCCCGACGCCAAGGTGCTGTACGCCGTGCCCTATTCGGTGGCTTTCGCCGAGGAGATGATCGCCGCTCACCGGCTGCTCAACCTGGCGGCCGAGGCGGTCGAGACGGACGACTGGGCCTTCGCCAAATATCTCCGCAACCGGGCGCGCGACCTGCTCAGCGATGACTACGAGTCCGGCGACGCGGCCTGGCTGAAGGGCCGGTTCAAGAACCTCAACGCCCAGATCGGCGCCTATGAGAGCTACGACGACGAACTGACCGGCACGCGGGCCTTCTACAGCTTCAGCCTGCTGGCGGCGCGCAATGAGGAAGGGGCGGCGCTGCGCAAGGCGATGAGCGGGGTGCAGGCGCTGGAGGACAGCCTGCCGACGCCGCAGCACAAGAAGGTGCAGGAGGACATCCCGGTCGGGGTCTATGACGTGATCGCCGATTTCGGTCAGTCGCGCGGGGCCAACACGGCGACGAACCTGCCCAACGAGGCCTATCTGGTCGAGCGCTACGGCAGCATCATCCTGCTGCGGGTCAACATCATGCGCAATCCGGACATCTTCAAAGGCAGCGGCGACACCTTCGGGGCGGCGATGGCCGCGCCTTACGCCGGCCACCTGACCTCCGACGCCAACTTCTATCGCACCCTCTGGCACGAGGTCGGCCACTACCTCGGCCCGGACCTGACCAAGGACGGCAGGCAATTTTCAACCGCGCTGGGGCCTGACGCCAGCCTGCTGGAAGAAATGAAGGCCGATCTCGTCTCGCTGTTCGTCGCCGAGGAGCTGAAAAAGCGCGGCTATTACACGGCCGACCAGCTGCGGGCCCTGTACGCCAGCGGCATCCTGCGGGTCCTGCAGAACAACCGGCCGCGCCGCGAGCAGCCCTACAACATGATGCAGCTGATGCAGTGGAACTGGTTCCTCGACGCTAAGGTGCTGAGTTTCGATGCGGCGACGGGGAAGATGTCGATCGATTACGGCCGCTACCACGACGCCGTGGCCGAGCTGCTGAAGCAGGTGCTGGCGCTGCAGGTCGGCGCCGACAGAGCGGCGGCGGAGGCCTTCATCGCCAAGTGGGGGACCTGGGACGAGGCGCTGCACGGGCGGATCGCGACGAGCATCCGGGCGCAGCAGCGGTACCGGTTCCGGCTGTTCAACTATGCGGCTGTGCGTTCAGCCGCTTGACGTTTCTCCGTCATCCCGGCCGCTGCTGTCTAACCTCGCTCTGTCACCCCCTGGATCCCGGATCGGCCTGCGGCCGTCCGGGATGACGGTGTGGAAGACTAAAGCGGCGCGCAGGCGTCCTTCAGCCACTCGCCCGCCTCGCCGTCGACCAGCGGGCCGATCTCGCGAAGCACCCGGGCGTGGTAGCTGTTGAACTGGGTGCGTTCGACCTCGCTCAGCATGTCCAGCACCACCAGCCGCTTGTCGATCGGGGCCAGGGTCAGGGCCTCGAAGCGGTGCATGGGGCGCTCGCCGCCGGGGATGTCCTCGGCCGGCATGACCACTTCCAGGTTCTCGATGCGGATGCCGTATTCGCCGCTCTTGTAGTAGCCGGGCTCGTTGGAGACGATCATGCCGGGCTGCAGGGCGATGGTGTTCGGTGCCTTGGCGATGCGGTGCGGACCCTCGTGGACGCCAAGGTAGACGCCGACGCCATGGCCGGTGCCGTGGTCGTAGTCGAGGCCCTCGGACCAGAGAGCGGCGCGGGCGAAGGCGTCGATGGCGCTGCCGGTCGTGCCGGCCGGGAAGCGCAGGCGGGCGAGCGCCAGGTGGCCCTTGAGCACCAGGGTGTTACGGCGGCGCATTTCCTCGGTCGGCTCGCCGATGGCGACGGTGCGGGTGACGTCGGTGGTGCCGTCCAGGTACTGGCCGCCGCTGTCGACCAGTAGCAGGGAGCCGATGGCGGCCCGCTCGTTGCTGCGGTCGGTGGGGTGGTAGTGGGGCAGGGCGCCGTGGCCGTTGGCGGCGCCGATAGTGTTGAACGACAGGTCCTTCAGCTGGCCGGTGGCTTCGCGGAAGCCCTCCAGCTTGGCGACGGCCTCCTTCTCGTCCGGCGGATTGATCTGGCCCTCGGTGGCCAGCCAGTGGAGGAAGCGGGTCAGGGCGGCCCCGTCGCGCCGGTGGGCCTCGCGGGTGCCGGCGATCTCGACGGCGTTCTTGCAGGCGCGCGGGAGAGTGCAGGGATCCATGCCGCGGATGACGGCGTCGCCCAGCTTGTCGAAATACCAGGCCGAGGACTGGGCCGGATCGATCAGCACCTTCTGGCCGGCGAGGCTGTCCAGGGCCGCGTCGAGGTCGTCGGGGGTCTCCAGGCTGACCTGGTTGCCGAGCCAGGCGGGCAGTTCGGCGGTGACCTTGTCCGGATCAAGGAACAGCCGGGCCACACCATCGGCGCGGATGATCGCTTGGCTGAGCGGCAGCGGCGTGCGGATGACGTCGCCGCCGCGGACGTTGAACAGCCAGGCGATCGAGGCCGGGGCGGTGATCACGGCAGCGTCGGCGCCGAGTTTCCTCAGGCTGTCGCCGATGCGGGCGCGCTTGGCGGCGCTGTCCTCGCCGGCGAACTCGACCGGATGCGGCACGACCTTGGCCTTGGGCTGGGCCGGGCGCTCGGCGCCCCAGGCGGCGTCCAGCGGGTTGGGGGTGACGGGCTTCAGGGTCGCGCCGGCCTTGTCGGCGGCCTTGCGCAGGCTGCTGAGCGCATCGGGGCTGTGCAGGCGCGGGTCGTAGCCGATCACCGAGCCCTTCTGGAGCTCGACGTAGGCGGGGACGCCGCCCTCGACCAGGTCGCGAATCTCGAACAGGTCCTGGTCGACCTGCTCGCGGACCTGCAGGGTGTAGCGGCCATCGACGAAGACGGCGGCCTTGTCCTTCATGATCACCGCCGCCCCGGCCGAGCCGGTGAAGCCGGTGGCCCAGGCGAGGCGGTCGTTGGCCTCGGGCAGGTATTCGTTCTGGTGCTCGTCCTCGTGCGGGACCAGCAGGCCGTCGAGGCCCTGGCGGGCCATGGCGGCGCGGATCAGCGGCACATGTCGTGAGCCGAAGGACGGGTCGGTGGATTCATCGAAGGTCTGACGCATGGCCATGGATTTAGGCTCGCCAGGAGGCCGGCGCAAACCTGTTTCGTTTTGTCGCATAGCCGACTAACGCGGCGCTAACCGTGCGCGGCGATGGTGGCGGCCGTTCGACCAAGGGGGGACGACATGACCTGCGACTGCAACAGCCTGGGCCGCTGGCCCGTGATGACCCGCCGGGCGGCGCTGACCGGCGCGATAGGGTTGGGACTGGCGGCCATGGCGCCGGCCATGGCGCGGGCTGGCGGGCACTGCGAAGCGCTGCTGCTGACCTGCATGGATTTCCGCCTCGACAACGAGGTCACCGCCTACATGGACGCGCGGGGCCTGCGTGACAAATACGACCACATGATCCTGGCCGGGGCGTCGCTGGGGGCGCAGAACGACAAGTTCCCGGCCTGGCGGGACGTGTTCATGAGCCACATCGATCTGGCCGTGCAACTGCATGAGGTCCACCGGATCATCATTCTCGATCACCGGGACTGCGGGGCCTACAAGCTGGTGCTTGGCGAGGCGGCCGTGAAGGATGCCGACACCGAGCTGAAAAGCCATGTCGCCCAGCTCTATGCCGTCCGCTCCGCCATTCTGACCAAGCATCCGCACATGGAGGTCGAAATCGGCCTCATGGCGCTGGACGGCAAGGTGATGCAGATCGTCTGAGGGCGGGACCCCAACGCTCCGGCCCGCCCGGCGTTAGCC
>SDZP01000498.1 GCA_004144935.1 Caulobacteraceae bacterium
CGCATTCAGGCCCAGCTCGGCCAGGCCCTGCAGACGCTGGGCGAGGCCACCGACGCTCCCCGCGCCTTCGACCAGGCCCTGCGCTGTTATGACCGCGCCGTGTTCGGGCTGACAGGCGAGAGCGCCCTGTCGCTGCACGCCGCCGTCGCCGCCGGCCGCGCCAACTGCCTGGGCCGCCTGGCCGAACTGACCGGCGACCTGGCCGTGCTCGACGCCGCCGAAGCCGCCCTGCGCACCGACCTGTCGGCCCGCTCGCCGGCCTTGGATCCCACCGCCTGGGCCCTGACCCAGCTGGGCTTGGCGCGTCTCTACGAGCTGCGCGTCGAGATCACCGGCCGCGGCGACCATCGACTGGCGAACGCCGCCATGGCATACGACGCCGCCCTGGAGGTCTTCTCCGAACAGGGACTGCGGTCCCTCTGCGACCTCGCCGCGCAGGGACTTGAACGGCTGCGGGAACGGTCACAAGCTTAAACCATGCTGCTTTCGTTGCTCGCCCTGCTCCTGGTCGCCCAGGACGCGACCCCGCCCGACCTGGAGTATGGCCGGCCCGAGTGGACTGCCACTCCCAGCGTGGCCGACATCGCCGACGTCTATCCGGCCTCGGCCTACGAGGCCGGCTCCGACGGACAGGTCAACATGATGTGCCGGGCCACCTTGATCGGCGGCCTCGACCGCTGCGAGGTAATCGGCGAGACGGCGCCCGAGGCCGGCTTCGGCAAGGCGAGCCTCAAGCTGGCCCGCTACTACCGGATGAAGACCATGGGCCCGGACGGCAAGCCGATGCTCGGCCGCCTGGTTCGCCTGACGGTGACCTGGTCGGCGCCCAAACGTTTCGCCGCCGACCGCCTGCCCTACGACGTCGTCAACCGCGAGAAGCTGCAGTGGGTTGGCCGGGTGCGTCCGAGCCAGCCGATCGGCGAGGTCAAGACCCTGCGGCTGATCTGCCGGATCACCGCGACCGGCAAGCTGACCCCCTGCGCCGAGCCAGGCGCCCGCAAACCCTACGACGGACCGGCCAAATGGACCGCCCGCAAGTTTACCGCCGCCCCGCTCGACATCGACGGCAAGCCGGTCAGGGGCAGGCTGGTGGTGCTCGATTTCCCGGACGTTAAGTCCAGGCTGCCCTAGGCGCCCGCGCTCAGGCCGCTGCCGCCACGTCGCCGGTCCGCCGGCGGAGCCGCCAGAAGCGGATCGTGCGCTGGGCCACGTCCAGCGGCAGGTCGTTGTACAGCTGGCCATATTGCCGCGCCTTGGCCATGGCGTCGCTGTCGCTGTCGAGAATCAGTACGGCGAAGGTCAGGAACAGGCTGGGCTCGAAGCCGGCCGCCTTGCAGATCACCGCCAGGGCGTCCAGTTCGCGGCGCTCGACGATGCGGCGGGCGGTATGGAAGTCGACGCTGGCCAGATGCGACAGGGCGACCAGGAAGCGGGTCGTCTGGCGTCCGCGCAGCAGGGCCGCCAGGGTGCGGGGCCCAAGCTCGTTCTTCTCGGCCATCCGCCGGACGTCGATTTCGGCCTGGGCGTAGTCGGCCGGCAGGGCGCCGTCCTGAGCGGCGAGCTGCTTGCGGCCTCTCTCGAGGGCCAGCTCCAGTTCGGCCGGGTCGATGGTGGCATTGCGGGCGAGGATCTGCTCGCGGATGCGGGCCTCGGCCACGAAGTAGATCTCGTTCAGCAGGTCCACCGGTAGGCTGCGCCGGTTGACCAGCCCCTCCTGCAGGCGCGGGCTCTCGCTGGCCTTGTCGACCAGCCGCTCATGCGCCTCGCGCGACAGATCGGCGCCGTCGTTGCCGATCAGGACGCTGAGGGTTTCCTCGTCGCCCCGCTCGACGATGACGTCGGACACGGCCGAGGACAGGCGCGGCCGTTGCGAGATGGCCTGCAGGTGACCCTGTCCGCGTGACCGGGCCACCTCGATCAGGTCGCTCTCGCTGAGCGCGGCCCCGGTCAGCACCGGGCCGGCGACATCGATCTCGTCGCTGGCCAGACGGCGCAGCAGCCGCACCGGCGCGTCGGCGCGGCCCGACATGCGGCCGGAGAGCTCGGCGCGGACGGCGATCTCCATCTCGTCCGACAACTGGCCCAGCACCTGATCGAACAGGGCCATTTCGGCGGGGGCGTGGGCGTCGCGCGAGAAAAAGGCGTCGGTCAGGCCGCGCAGCAGCTCGCGCCGCCGCTCGCTGGACCCTTCCTGGGCCAGGTCGACCAGTTGCCGCAGGCGTCCGGACTCGTCGGTCATTTGCGGGCC
>SDZP01000499.1 GCA_004144935.1 Caulobacteraceae bacterium
TACTGGCCGGCCCTGCTACCGCTGTATGGTGCCGGACAGCCCGCCGGACGCCGAGACCTGCAGCCGGGTCGGCGTCATCGGCGCCCTGGCGGGCGTCGTGGGGTCGATGGCCGCGCTGGAGGCCATCAAGCTGATCACCGGCGCGGGCGCGCCGCTGTCAGGCCGCCTGCTGCTTTACGACGGACTGGCGGGGACGGCGCGCACGGTGCGCGTCGCCCCCGACCCCGACTGTCCCGACTGCGGCGGCGCCTAGGCGAACGCCTGACGGAACAGGCCGACGTAGCGGGTCATCAGCTGCTGCTCCCTGTCGTCTTCCCAATCGGCGTGTCCGAAGTTCGGGATCTCGATCAGATCCACGGACTTGCCCGCCGATCGCAGGGCGTCGCGCATCCGACGGGACTGGATCAACGGCACGATGCCGTCATCCTCCCCGTGGACCAGAAGCACCGGACAGCTGATCTCTCCGGCCCGGCGGCGCGGCGAAGCGGCCTCCAGCGCCGCACCGTCCCGGGTGCGGTCGCCGATGCGCTTGGTCCAGAATTTGTAGGTCAGCTTGTCGGCGGAATCGTCCTGACGGTCTTCCCAGGCCAGCATGTCCGGCAGGTCGTAGACGCCACAGATGCCGATCGCCGCCTTGTACAGGTCCGGCCGCTTGAGCGCGCCCATCAGGGCCGCGTAGCCGCCATAGCTGGTGCCGATGATGCCGACCTTGGACCCGTCCAGCCCCTTCAGGCTGATGGCGTGGGCGACGGCGTCCTCGACGTCGTCCTGCATGCGCGTCCCCCAGCGGGTCCAGCCCTGTTCGGCGAAGGCCTGCCCGTAGCCGCCCGAACCCCGGAAATTGGGCCGCAGCACCCACCAGCCCTGCGCCGCCAAGACCTGGACCTGCCGGTCCCAGTTCGGCGTGTCGCGCACCTCCGGCCCGCCATGCGGCAGGACGATCAGCGGCCCCGGCGCACCGCCGGGAGGCGCCGTCAGATAGGCCTCGATGGTCGCGCCGTCGCGGGTCGGAACCTGCAGCACCTCGCCGACGCCCAGTCGGGTCGTGTCCAGCTCACGCGACTGCGCCACATTGACGATGATCCGCGCTTCCTTGTCATAGAAGAACCAGGCGCCCGGTTCGTTCGGTCCGTTCACATAGGCGATGAAGCGGTTCCGGGCCCGGTCGACGTCCGTCAGGGCGACGTCGCAGGTGTTCTCGAAGAACCGGTTGAGCGCGCGGTGGTGAACGGCCAGCGCCGGCTCGGCGAACTCGTATTCCAGCCGCTCGCCGTAGTAGGCGGCGCCCAGATAATGTCCTGCGGAATCCTTCAGGCCGTAGAGGGAGTCGCGACCCGCGCGGCTGTTCAGGGGCGCGCCCAGGGCCGTCGTCGCCAGATCCATCTCGCGGACGCTGATTACGTCCTCATTGTCCAGGCGCGCC
The DNA here is from genome assembly GCA_004144935.1 of Caulobacteraceae bacterium. Classification (GTDB taxonomy): domain Bacteria; phylum Pseudomonadota; class Alphaproteobacteria; order Caulobacterales; family Caulobacteraceae; genus Caulobacter. The sequence continues at coordinate 1,424 of SDZP01000499.1, forward strand.
CGGACCAGCACCACCCCGGGACGGCCCGACGGCCCCACCCAGGAGAAGTCCGGCGCGTCGCGGACCCGCGTCCGGCGGGCCATGCGCCAGTCCGTCTCGCCCGGCGCCCGGACCATGACGGTCTCCATCGTGCCGCGCGTGTTGATGTCGTGACGCATGACCGGCACGCCGTTGATCGTGCGCCAGGTGTAGGTGCCCGACCCGCCGCGCTCCAGCCGGGTCGGCGTTCCGGTGTTCACATTGACCCGGTGCAGCGCCAGGACGCCGTCCGTCTCCCAGGCGGCCATCAGGACGTTGTCGGCGTCGTCAGGCAACAGGTCGATGACGCGGCCCATGTCGAAGGTGCCGCGCATCAGGTTGCGCTGGTCGCCGAACAGGACCACCGGCTCGCCGCGGTCCGCATGGATCGACACGACCCGGCGCATCCAGAACTCCACGCTCTCGGCGCGCACATTGGTTCCCGCCTGCGACCGGGAGCCGGTCTCGCCCTTCATCATCACGGTCGCCAGCACGCGATCATCGCTGGCCCATTCGAGGCCGGTGATGTGGACCGGACCCAGGCTGATGCGGCGGCGCTGACCTTCGGGATCGGCGGCGGAGACGAAATCCACCGCGCTGAGCGGTGCGGCGTCGGTGCCGAGGTTCTCACCGACGGCGATGCGCTCGCCGTTCGGCGACAGCGCCGCCCCGACCGAACGGATCGGCTTGAAGAACTCCTGCAGCGGATAGGCGCCCGCCGCCTGCGCCTGCGCCCGCGCCACACCGGCCGGAAGTGCGGCCAATCCCGCCAGCGCCCCCGCGCCGAGCAGCAGTCCACGTCGCGAC
>SDZP01000500.1 GCA_004144935.1 Caulobacteraceae bacterium
GCCGATTCGTCGGCGGCCGGGGCGATGACGCTGATCTCCAGGGCCGCATCGTTGCTCGAATATTTCACGGCGTTTTCAATGAGGTTCTGGATCACCTGCAGGATCTGGTCGCGGTCGCCGTCGATGTCCGCGGCGCCCTTGGCGGGCATCCGGTTTCCGACTGAAATCGTCTTCTCGTGGATCAGCGGCGCCAGGGCGTCCAGGACGTCGGTGACCGCCAGGGCCAGGTCGAGGCGGCCGTCCGGGGCGATGTGCTCGTTCAGCTCGATGCGCGACAGGCTCATCAGGTCGTCAATCAGCCGGCGCATCCTCTCGGCCTGCGCCTGCATGATGCCGAGGAAGGTCTCGCGGGCCTGTTCATCATCCTTGGCGTGGCCGCGCAGGGTCTCGATGAAGCCGGTGAGGGAGGCCAGGGGGGTGCGCAGCTCATGGCTGGCGTTGGCCAGGAAGTCGACCCGCATGCGTTCGGCCCGGCGCACATCGGTATCGTCCCGCAGGGTCAGCAGGGCCAGCCGTCCGGACGTTCCCGGGCCAAGGGGCCTGGTCTGCACGGCCCAGACGCGCTCCTGCGCCCCGCCGGTCTCCATCTGGGCCGAGCCGGCCGCCCCCAGCAGGGCCTCGTCGACCGCCTCGAGGAGTTCGGGATTGCGCAGCACCGTGACCAGCCGCGTACCCTCCAGCCGGCCGGGCAACAGGTCGCGGGCGGCGGCGTTGGCGAAGATGATGCGGCGCGACGCCGGCTCCTCCGGATCGCCCTCTATGACCAGCACGGGGTCGGGCAGACTCTCGACCAGGGTGCGGAAGGGACCGGGCGTCGCGCCCTCGGCCAGCGGCGGCGGCGCCCGTTCGGCCGGCGGCGGCGAGGCCGGCGGCTCGGCGGTGCGTTGCGGCCACAGGGCCTTGAGGATCGACATCGACAACCTCGATTCGGTGCTTCGATTGCGCCAATGTTGCACGTTCGTATGGCGCCCTCTTGAAGCTTGCGATAGACGGGTTTGGCTCCGCGATGAGGGACAATGCGTTGAAGGTTGACGCATTTTGGCCGCATCAGGGAGTGACGGAAGAGTCTGATCTGGTTGCGGGGAAATACCCATGGTTCGTAAGCGTCTGATCGCCACGGTGGCGGTCGCCCCCCTGCTGCTGTTCGCCGGCTCGGCCTTCGCCGAGACGACGATCAGCAACGCCCGGACCGCCGGCGTGCGCACCTCGACCGTCAACAACGGCGCGGCCGACGACATCAAGGTGACCACGGGCGGCAGCTTCGCCCTGACCACGCCCGGCGCGGCGATCACCATGGACGCCCCGACCAAGAGCGTGAACAACGAAGGCGGCATCACGACCAAGAACGTCGACAACGCCGTCGGCATCCTCGTCGACACCTCCGCCGGCCCGATCACCGGCAACCTGACCAACAGCGGCGCGATCACCCATAACGACGACTATACACCCAAGGACGACGACAAGGACGGCGACGACGACGGCGCCTACGCCCAGGGCACAGGCAAGTACGGCATCCGGGTCACCGGCGCGAACGCCCTGACCGGCAACATCCTGAACTCCGGCTCGATCACCATCGAGGGCAACAATTCGGCGGCGATCAGCGTCGAGAGCGACGTCTTCGGCACGGTGCGCAACTACGGAAACCTGACGGTGACCGGCGACAACGCCGTCGGCATCCGCATCGCCGGCGACGTCAGCGGCGGGACCACCCCGCTGCAGCGCGCCAATGGCGTCTTCGTGTCCGGCAGCACCGGCGTCCGCGGCGTCGGCGCCATCGGCCTGGATGTTTCGGGCGACATCGGCACGGTCGGCGATCCGGCCGCCCTGGTGATCAGCGGCGCGATCTCGGCCACCGGCTACCGCTACACGACCCGGCCGTTCAGCAAGGAAACCCGCGACAAACTGGACGCCGACGACCTGCTGCAGGGCGGCCCGGCCGTCCGCATCAGCGGCAACGTGACCGGCGGCATCCACATGGCGCTGCCCTACGCCCGCGACTTCGACGGCGACGGCCTGGTCGACACCATCGACAAGGACGACGACAACGACGGCAAGATCGACACCGAGGACACCGACGACGACAACGACGGCGTCCTCGACGCCGACGACAAGGATTTCGACAACGACGGCATCCCCGACGCCACTGACGGCGACAACGACAACAACGGCATTCCGGACGCCAACCAGGGCACCTCGGCCATCGCCTCCTACGGCGCCGCGCCGGCCCTGCTGATCGCTTCGGGG
>SDZP01000501.1 GCA_004144935.1 Caulobacteraceae bacterium
TGCAGGGCTTCCTGGATGGTCGCAACGACACCAGCAAGAAACGCATCACTTTCAGTGATGCTCGTGCCCGTCTTCGCTCGGATCCAGCAGCTTGTGCGCGTGGATGATAAAATAGCGCGCGTGGGCGTTGTCGACGGTGGCCTGGGCCTTGGCCTTCCAGGCCTTGTGGGCCTCGGCGTAGCTGGCGTAGGCGCCGACGAACTCGACCTTGGAAAGATCGGCGAACTCGGTGGCGGAGACGTTTTTCAGTTCGCCGCCGATGACCAGGTGGAGCAGTTGCTTGTCGGACATGTCTTCCTCAGGGGAAATCAGTTTGGCAGGTCGATATGCGCAACGCGCTCCAGGATCAACGGGTGCATGGCCGGCGCCGCGCAGACGACGCTGGGCATCAGCGGCACGGGCTTGTTGTAGCTGAAGCCCCGGCCCTTGTGGTCGGTCAGCATGGCGCCGGCCTCGGCCCGGATCAGGTCGGCGGCGGCGAGGTCCCATTCGCTCTTGGCCGACAGGGCCAGGGCCGCGTCGAAGCGGCCGTCGGCGACCAGGCAGAGGCGGTAGGCGATGGAGTTACGGGCCTCGATGCGCATGTCGGGCCAGGGGGTCTTCCAGGCCGGGTGGGCGAACATCTTGGCGTCGCCGAGCATGGCGCTGCCCAGGACCTGGGCGGTGGCGCTGGCGCGGATCGGCTGGCCGTTCAGATGCGCGCCCTGGCCGAGCTCGGCCGTGAAGGTCTCGTCCAGTTCCGGCGCGTGGACGACGGCGGCGACCGGCTGGCCGTCCTCGACAACGGCGATGCTGACCGACCAGTAGGGCTTGTACTTCATGAAGGCGACGGTGCCGTCGATCGGGTCGACGACGAACAGGCGGCGGCGGTCCAGGCGGGCGGGATCGTCCGCGGTCTCCTCCGACAGCCAGCCGTAGTCGGCCCGGGCCTGGCCCAGGCGGGCCTTCAGCAGGGTGTCGACCTCGATGTCGGCGTTGGTGACCGGGGTGCCGTTGTCCTTGCCCCAGATGCGCAGGCCTTCCGACTGCAGGCGCAGGGCGGTCTCGCCGACCGCCCGCGCGGCCTCGACGATGAGGTCCAGATCGCTCACGAGCCGGCGATCGCCAGGCCGTCGACCAGCAGCGACGGCGAATCGTGGCTGCCGCGGATGACCAGGTCGTCGCCCGGCACGAGGCGGGCGTAGATGTCGATCAGGTTGCCGGCGACGGTGATCTCGTTGACCGGATAGGCGATCTCGCCGCCCTCGAACCAGAAGCCCGAGCAGCCGATCGACCAGTCGCCGGTGTTGCCGTTCAGCGAGGGGCCGAACATGCTGGTGACCAGCAGGCCGGCCTTGGCGTCTCCCATCAGGCCGGCGAGGTCCCTGGTCCCGCCGGTGACGATGACGTTGCTGGTGCCGACGCCGGGCGGGCCGGCCAGGCCGCGCGAGGCGTGGCCGGTGGTCTCCAGGCCCAGCTGCCGGGCCGAAGAGGTGTTGAGCAGCCAGGTGGTCAGTTCGCCCTCGTCGATCAGGGCCATCGGCTCGGTGGTCACCCCCTCGTCGTCGAAGGGGCCGGAGCCCAGGCCGCGCACCCGGTAGGGATCGTCGAGGATGGAGACGTTCCTGGCGAAGACCGGCTGGCCCAATTTGTCCTTCAGGAAGGAGACGCCGCGCGCCACGCTGGGGCCGCTGATGGCCCCGATCAGCGGGCCGATCAGGCTCATGGCGATGCGGTTCTCGAAGATCACCGGGGCGGTGGTCGAGGCGATCTTGCGGGCGTTCAGCCGACGGACCGCGTGGCGGCCGGCCTCGGCGCCGATCCAGGTCGGGTCCGGCAGGTCCTCGTTGTGGCGCACCGAACGGCCCTCGCCGCCGCGCTCCATGCCGGCCCCCTCGCCGGCGATGGCGCTGGCGCTGACCGAGAAGCCGCTGGCGCGGTGGGCGCCGGTGAAGCCGTGGCTGGTGGCCAGCATCCAGCGGCTGGCCGACCAGCCGGCCGAGCCGCCGTCGGAGTTGGTGACGCCGCTCACGGCGCGGGCGGCGTCCTCGGCCTCGCGGGCGCGGGCCTCGAGGGTCTCGGCGCTGGGCTCGTGGTCGTCGTAGAGGTCGAGGTCCGGGTAGGGGCCGATGGCCAGGCGGGCGCGGTCGGCGAGGCCGGCGTAGGGGTCTTCCGGGGCCAGGCGGGCCATGGCCACGACCCGCTCGACCAGCTTGGCGCGGCCGCTTTCGGAAATGTCGCTGCCGGAGAC
>SDZP01000502.1 GCA_004144935.1 Caulobacteraceae bacterium
CTACATCAGCGGCCAGACCCTGGTGCGGCTCGACGTCGACGGCGACAACTCGGCCGACTACCAGCTGAAGATCAACGGCGACGTCACCCAGAGCAGCGGCAACTGGTCGCTCTGAGGCGTCAGGTCGGCGTCTGACCGCCGACCGGCGGGGCCGCGCCGGACACCGCGTTCTCGGCGTCTTCCTCGGCCCCGCGTCTCAGGTCCTCGGCGGCGTCGTTGAGGGTGGCGGCGGCGGCGCCCTCGCCGGGGCGGACGGCCTTGCGGGGGATCTTCAGGCGCAGGGCGTCGCGGGCGGCGTCGCCCTCCTCGCCGAACAGGCCGCGCAGGCGCAGTTCCTGCTGCGGGAACGGGATCTCGAAGGCGCCGCCGCGCAGGGCGTCCTCGATGGCCCAGGTGTAGGCGGCGTGGGCGGCGTTGGGCCGCTTGACCGCCTCCAGGGTCGGCCAGACCACCAGCTCGAACGACAGGCCGCTTTCGCCGAAGCCGACCAGCCAGACCTGGGTGCGGCGCCGGGCGGTGTCCTCCATGGTGAAGGGCACGTCGTGGGCGGCCTTCAGCACCGCGTCGCGGACGGCGGCCTTGTCCGAGCCATAGGCGACACGGAAGGGAATGTGCATGCGCCGGGCGCTGTTCTGGTGGGTCCAGTTGGTCACCGGCTGGTCGATCAGCCGGCTGTTGGGGACCAGCACGTCGAGGTCGTCGTTGTTTCGCAGGCGGACGGCGCGGGGACCGATCTCGGCGACGACGCCGCGCTCGCCGGTCTGCAGTTCCAGATAGTCGCCGATGCGGATCAGCCGGTCGAAGATGAGGACCAGGCCGGAAATGAACTCCTTGACCACCCCCTGCAGCCCGAAGCCCAGGCCGACGCCGAGGGCGCCGGCGAACAGGCTGAGGCTGGAGAGATCGACGCCCAAGGCCGAGACGCCCATGTAGATGCCGATGACCACGACCCCGTAGGTGGTCAGCTTCTCGGCGATGTAGATCGACGGGGCCGAGCCAGGGGCCCGGTCGCGCACCCGGCGGAACAGCCGGCCGGCGACGCGGGAAATGCCCATGGCCAGCAGCAGGAACAGCAGGCAGGCGACGATGCCGCCGGGCGTCAGGTAGGACTTGCCGACCATCAGCAGCCTGAAGTCGGCGACGTCGGCCATATCGCGCGCCAGTTCGTGGATTTCGCGCGGAATGAAGTCGAGAGCCATGGCGGGGACTGTGCAAGTCCAGGCGCTCCGGGGCAAGGGCGAGAGGCGGGTTGCGGCAGTGAAGGCTGGCGTCGGCGCGGCGGCGGGATAGTCTGGGGCCATGGACCAGAGCCTGCCGATCATCGATATCGCGCCGCTGTTCGGCGACGAGCCCGAAGCCCAGGCCGAGACCGGCCGAAGGATCGGCGAGGCCTGCCGGTCGCTCGGCTTCTTCTATGTGGTCGGCCACGGGGTGTCGGCGGCGGTGATGGCCGAGCTGGACGCCCAGTCGCGGGCCTTCTTCGCCCTGCCGACGGCCGACAAGGAAACCATCGCCATGACTCGCGGCGGGCGGGCCTGGCGGGGCTGGTTTCCGCTGGGCGGCGAGCTCACCTCGGGCCAGCCGGACCGCAAGGAGGGGCTGTACCTGGGGCAGGACCTCGCGCCGGACGATCCGCGGGTGCGGGCCGGGCTGCCGATGCACGGCGCCAACCTGTGGCCGGCGGCGCTGCCGGGCCTGCGGCCGGCGGTGGAGGCCTTCATGGCCGGAACCGAACGGGCGGCGCATGCGGTGCTGCAGGGGGTGGCGCTGAGCCTGGGCCTGCCGGCCGACTATTTCGCGCGGACCTACACCGCCGACCCGACGGTGCTGTTCCGCATCTTCCACTATCCGGCCGCGCCGGCGGGGGACGCCGGCTGGGGGGTGGGCGAGCACACCGACTATGGCCTGCTGACCCTGCTGGCGCAGGACGATCTGGGCGGCCTGCAGGTGAAGACGCCGTCCGGCTGGACCCCGGCCCCGCCCGTGCCGGGGGCCTTCGTCTGCAACATCGGCGACATGCTGGACCGGCTGACCGGCGGCGAATTCCGCTCGACGCCGCACCGGGTGCGCAACAGCAGCGGGCGGGACCGGTTGAGCTTCCCGCTGTTCTTCGACCCGGCCTTCGACGCGGTGATCCGGCCCCTGCCGGGGCGGGAGGGCGCCGCGCCCGCCGAGCGCTGGGACGGGGTCGATCTGGCCGGCTTCCGCGGGACCTATGGCGACTACCTGC
>SDZP01000105.1 GCA_004144935.1 Caulobacteraceae bacterium
GTCGTGACCGGCAAGCTGATCGACACCTACATGGCCAGCTCGGGTGGCGTTGCCAAGACGGGCGCTCCGGCGACCGCCGCGATCAACCAAGCCTTCGAAACCGGCACCGGCCAATACGCCGAAGGCAAGCTGAACGTGACCCTGCCGGCCGGCACCGTCGGCAACGACCGTCCGGTCGCCGGCACCTACTCGGGCACCGTCGTCTTCACCGCGACCCCCCAGTAGTCGGCCCTGAGACATCCGGGCGGATCGCGAGATCCGCCCGGTGATCTCGACCTGCATTGAAGGAAATCCGATGTCCCACCCTCGCACAGCACTGATCGGAGCCCTCGTGGCGACGACCATGCTTGCGTGGTCGGGCGCGGCTTCCGCGGCGACCATCTCGGCCAGTGACCTGGCCGAGATGGGACCCGGCTACTCGGCCGCCGACGCCCCGCTGGGCGCGCCCGTCGAGCTGGCTATCGACCTGAAGGGCCGCGTGGCGGCCCGCTGCAATCTCACCGCCCCGCCCACCGGATTGAGCAGCATGGCTCTCCTGCGCGACGGCGAAGACCGCTCCGCCTTCAACATCGACTGCAACACGCCCTTCACCCTGCGGGTGCGCTCGGGCAACGGCGGTCTGGCCTCTGTCGAACAGTCGATCGGGACCGCCCTGCTGATGCCCTACGAAATGGCCGTCAGCGTCAACACCGACTCCGGACGCCAGGATCTCGGCTGGTGCCAGTCCTCGGAGCTGTCCGGGGCCGCCTCCGGCTGCGCCTACGCCCCCGCGGCCGCCGGAGGCGGCTGGTCGTCGGGCCAGGCCACCGCCATCCGCCAGAAGGGCGATCTTCGCATCCGCTGGCGCGACTCCGGGGCGCCGCTGTTCGGCGCCTACCAGGACACCATCATCATCGAGCTGGAGGTCCGTTCGTGACCGCCGGCCCTAGCAAACGGTTCCCGTTTTTCGGGACTATCGAGGAGAAGGCCGTGAAAACCCACCTGCTTTGCGCCGCCCTGGCGCTTGGCCTGGCCGCGACCGCGTCCGCGGCCGCCGCCCAGGACAGTGAAACCATCACCATCAATTCCACCGTCAGCAAGTACTGCAAGAGCCTCGGCACGCCCTCGCCCATCGCGCTCGGCGAACTGGTCGACGGCGTCGGCTTCGTGGTCACCAGCTTTGCCGGCCCCAACACCTCGACGGTGTCTAACTACTACTGCAACGCCCCGGCGACCATCAGCCTGGCGGCGACGCCGCTGACGCAGGCGGCCGGTTCGGCCATCCTCGATCCGTCGTCCTTCACCAACCGCATCGACTACCTGGCCAGCCTGTCGTGGGACAACGTCAGCGGCTCGGTGAACACCCTCACGGGCACGCCGTCGTCGATCACCTCGGCTGAAGCCAACACCGGCAACCTGACGGTCACCGTCACCGCCCCGGACACCGCCGGCAACAAGCGTCCGATCTCGGGCAACTACGCCGGCGCCGTGACCGTCACCGTCACGCTCGACTGACCCGGCCCAGACCAGGAACCCGCATCATGAAACGCTCCCTCATCCTAACCCTCGCCGCCACGGTCGCCCTCGCGGCGCCGCTGGCCGCGCAGGCCCAGAACGCCAGCGCCACCGTCACGGTGAACGGCGAAGTCACCAAGGCCTGCGTCATCGGCCAGCCCGCTTCGGTCAGCCTGGCGCTCGGCGACCTGACCGGTCCCGACGGCCGGATCTCGGCCGAGAAGGCCAGCGCCACGCCGTCGCAATCGACCACCATCGCCACCGCCTGGTGCAACGCCCCCAGCACGATGTCGATCGACGGCTCGCCGCTGTCGCTGACCGCGCCGCCGGCCTACGCCTCGCCGGCCGGCTTCTCGCGCCTGATCAGCTACAAGGCCGAAGTCATTGGCTGGACCGGGGCCCTCTTCGACGAACCGCTCGTCGGCGACAGCGCCAAGACGCTGGCCGCGCCGAGCGCCTACGCCGCCACTGGTGATGGCCTGAAGCTGGACATCTCCAGCCTGAAGACCCTCAACACCGCCGGCAGCGCCGCCGCCGCCGCGATCGTCGAAGCCGGCTCCTACTCGGGCACCGTCGTCATCTCGGTGGCCACGCAGTGATCAAGTCGCCCACATCCTTCCACGGTCTGAGCCTCGTCGCGCTTGCCGCGTCGATGGCCTGCGCGCCGGCCTCCTCGTGGGCGCAGCAGCAACAGACCGTGGAACTTGTGGGCGAAGCGGGCCTGCGCTGCACCCTGGGTCAGCCGACCCAGGGAAGCGGCGCCCTCACCAATTTCGACACGCCCTCGGGCTCGGTGTTCAGCATCACCCAGCTGGCCGACCCCGAGACGCTGACCACCCAGGCGGCCAACATCACCCTCAGCCTGGATGCCATGTGCAACAGCCTGCACAAGGTGATCATCGCCAGCGACAACAACGGCCTTTGGCGCGCCGGCGCCTCGGCGGCGGCCGGATTTGGCAACGCCGTCCCCTATCAGGCCAACCTCGTCTGGGCCGATCAGCAGCACTTGCTGACCGCCGACACCTCCTCGCGGCAGGCCGTCGAGGAAGAGCTGCTGATCAACCGGCCCAACAGCGGTCAGATGCTGATCGAGTTCGACATCAACAGCGGCGCGACCAATGTCGGCATCGGCGCCCCGTTGCTGGCCGGCGAATATTCCGACGTCCTGCGGATCACGGTGGAGGCGCAATGATGCCCCGCAGCCTGATCCCCTTCACCCTGGCCGCCGCCCTGATGGCCGGCCCCGCCTTCGCCCAGACCCAGGAAGAGACCACCGGCACGATCCAGGCCGTCTTCCGCGGCGACGTCCTGGCCGCCTGCCGGATGAGCACGCCGCTGGCCCCGACCGCCGACAACGCCCAGGTGGGCGCGCTGGCGCCGGGATCGGCCGATATCGCCATCAACCAGCTGGTCGGAGACGACGGCGCCCCCATCGGCGCGACGATCGTCCTGGTGCTGCCCGCAACCTGCAACCAGGCCCATACCCTCAACCTGTCCAGCCTCAACGGCGGGCTGAAGGGCGATGGACCGGCCCTTCCCGGCGGCGCCTTCCGCTCGCAGGCCCCCTACACGGTGACCGTGGCCTGGGCCGGGGAGTCCCAGACCTTCCAGACCCAGGACGAAAGCCTGTCCTTCGCGCTGGGCAGCGCGGCGACCGGCCCGGTCACGGTGACCATCCAGATCCCGGCCGGCGGCGCGCCGCTAGCGGCCGGGACCTACTCGGACGAACTCGTACTCGAACTCGGTGTGGCCGGGTGAACAGGGAAATGACCATGTTGAAGCCTCTTCTGACCTCCGTCGTCGCCCTGGCCGCTCTTGTCAGCGCCGGCGCCGCCAGCGCCGCCGATCCGATCACCGTCGCCGGCTCCGCCGAGAAGTTCTGCAGCCTGCCCGATACCTGGTCCGCCTCTGCCGCGTCGGGCGGAGCCGCCGCCGGCCAGTTCACCGGCATGACCTGGACCATTCCCGAGGCTCTGTTGTCGGACGCCCAGGGCCAACCCGTGGTCGGGTCGGATTTCGGCATGCGTATCGTCGGGGTGGGCCACTGCAACGCCTCGCACACCATTCAGTTGACCAGCGCCCGTGGCGGCCTTGTCACCGGGGTCCCCGGCGCCGCGACGCCCGACAACTTCAGCCGCCGTCGCAATATCCGCTATGACGCCTACTGGAGCCTGTCCGGCGGATCCGCCGTCTTCGGCGCCAACGTCAACAACTTCAACCCGACCAGCCCCGGCCAGTCGTCAAATGCGGCCAACTTCCAGGTCGGCGTCGGCCAGGCGCCTCCCGGGGAGCGGGAGTTCCACCTGCGCGTCGGGCTCCAGCGGCCGGCCGGCGCCGCCCCGCTGCTGGCCGGCGCCTATTCCGACAACGTCACCATCACCATCACCCTCGCACCCTGACCGTCGCCGAGGCCCGCAAGGGCTCCCGCCGTCAGCAACACCGGATGAGAACCATGAAGATCCTTTCAAGCGTCATCGCCGCCACCGCCCTGCTCGCCGTCGCCGGCGCCGCCTCGGCCGCCGACCCGATCACCATCGGCGGCAGCGCCGAGAAGTTCTGCACCCTGCCCGACAGCTGGACCTTCGTGTCCTCCGGCGGCGGCCAGTTGAACGGCACCTTCAGCGGCACCACCTGGACCATTCCGGAATCGGCCCTGGCCGACGCCAGCTCGGTCGCCGTTACGGGCAGCGAATACGCCATCCGGGTTCGTGGGTTTGGCGCCTGCAACGCCTCGCACACCATCCGCCTGCAGAGCACCAACGGCGGCCTGGTGACGGGCGCCCCTGGCGACCCGGCCCCCACCGGCTTCGCCAAGCGCCGCACGATGCACTACGAGGCCTACTGGAGCGACAATGGCGTCGGGGCCAACACCGTGGCCTTCGGCCCCAAGGCGGCCATCGCCACCGTCAGCACCCCCGGTCAGCAGGCCGTCGCCAACTACAATGTCAGCGGCTCGCTCGCCCCTCCCGGAAATCGCGCTTTCGACATCCGCCTGGGCATGCTGCGGGGCGCCCTGTCGACGCCGCTGATCGCGGGCGCCTACAGCGACACCGTCATCGTGACGATCGCGCTCGCTTCATAGGATCGGGCGGGTCAGGAGCATTAACGGGGCCGTAAGTCCCGCCGATCATGGTCAGGACTGACGAAGGGGGGGCTTTTGTCGCAGCGATCCGGCCATCAGGCCGGCTGTCACTTCGGTGACCGGCTGTGGGGTGGGGTTTTCCGACACTGTTCAAAGGGCTCCAGCTCGTTCTCCCGGCGCCGGGCGGGGGAGCGGAGCCCAAGCGTTTTTAGGTCCCTGGGACCAATGGGAGAGTAAAATGGGTTTGCTGCGTAAATGGACCGCCAGCCTGGCGGTGGCCGGCATGCTGATGGTCGGCGCGAGCGCCGTCGAGGCGATGACGGTCCAGCCCGTCGTCGTCGACCTGCGGATGTCCGGGCGCGAGATGAGCGCCCCCATTCGCGTCGAGAACAATGGCCCCAACCCGCTGCCTGTCGAAATCCGCGTCGTCGAGACCGACATCAGCCCGGAGGGCGTCAAGGCGTCCGACCGCAAGTCCGAAGACCTGCTGGTGTTTCCGCCGCAAGCCATCATCCCGCCCGGCGAGACCCAGGTCTTCCGCCTGCAGTACGTCGGCGAGCCGTCGTCGGAGAAGAGCAAGCATTACTACGTGGAAGTCGCCCAGCTGCCGGTCGAACTGCCGGAAGGCCAGTCGGCCATCCAGATTCTCTACAATTTCCAGGTGATGGTGAACGTCGCCTCGATCACCGCCACCCCACCCAAGCTGACCGTCGAGAGCGCCGAGGTGGCCAAGAACGGCGAAGGCAAGCCGGTGGCCGCCTTCACCGTCGCCAACAGCGGCCTGAACTACGGCTACATCAGCAGCGGCAGCCTGAAGATCACCTACAAGGATACGGCGGGCAAGGAACAGTCAAAGACGCTGTCCAGCACCGACATCCAGCAGTCCATCGGCTTTGGCATGGTGGGCCCCGGCGCGAGCCGCCGTTTCCTGACACCCCTCGAGGCCGCCGAAGGCTCCACGGTGAAGGTCACCCTGACCATGCCGCGCGGGAAATAGGCATGGACCGCGGGGGGGCCAAGACCGGACTGATCGGTGGCGTGGCCACGGCGTCGTTGCTTGCCATGATCGTGGTCGGCCCCGTCGCCGCGGCCCCGAGGAAGATCGAGCTCCTGGGCGGGCCCGGCGCCGCGGGGGTCCGCAAGATCCCCGTGCAGAACCCGGCGCAACCCCCGCAGCAGATCCTGATTCCCGGCGCGCCGGCGGCGCAACCGCCAAAGCCGGCGCCGCTCAAGACGACCCGGCTGAATCCGTCCTCGAAGACGATCACCATGGTCGTCACCCTGAAGGACCGCCAGGCGACGCTCGGCGACGTCGAGGTGCAGGTCGCACCGGACGATACGATCCAGGTTGCGGTCGACCAGGTCTTCGAACTGCTGCGCAAGACGGTGGACCCTGTCGCCCTGGAGCCCTTGCGGCCGCTGGCCGAGCCCGGCGTCTTCGCGCCCCTGGAGCGGTTCGCCGCCGCCAACCTGCCGCTGACCTTCGATGCCCGGACCCTGGAACTGGCTGTCGCCGTGCCGGCGTCGGCGAGGCCGCGCCAGTCGATCGGCCTGGCCGAGCTGGACCGCATCACCTACGGCGAGTTCGCCAGGCCCGAACCCTTTTCCGCCTACGCCAACTTCCGCGGGGCGGTCGACTATGTCCATGAAAGCAGCGGGGAAACCGGGCTGGGAGACGGCCTCGTCCTGCTCGACGGCGCGGCGCGCTTCGGCGGCATCGTGGTCGAGGGAGAAGGCTCCTGGCAGGGCGGCGACGACGGCGGCTTCACCCGCGACGGCACGCGCGCCGTCTATGACGACATCCGCAACCTCAACCGCTGGGTGGCCGGCGACCTGATCCAGCAGAGCCGGGGCTTCCAGGGCATCCAGGAGATGGGCGGCATCAGCGTCTCCAAGACCTATGCCCTGCTCGATCCACAGCGCAACGTCGCGCCGCGTGGCGGTCGCACCTTCACGGTCAACCGCGAATCCACCGTCGAGGCCTTCATCAACGGCAACTCGGTGCGCACCATCCGCCTGCAGCCAGGCACCTACGACGTCAGCGACTTCCCGTTCGTGCAGGGCTCGAACGATGTGCAGCTGGTCATCACCGACGACGCCGGCCAGCGTGACGTGGTGTCCTTCTCGATCTTCATCGACCGCACGCAGCTGGCGGCGGGCCTGTCCGAATACGCCCTCTACGCTGGGGTGGGCTCCAACCGACTGGGCGGCTCGATCGACTACAGCGGCAAGGCGGCGGCCTCGGGCTTCTACCGCTACGGCCTGAGCGAAAACCTCACCCTGGGCGGCAACTTCCAGTATTTCGACAAGTCGGGAATGATCGGCGGCGAGGCGGTCTGGGGGTCTCCCCTCGGCACCATCGGCGGCGATGTCGCGGTCAGCCAGCTCGACAGCGTCGGCAGCGGCTGGGCCTTCAACGTCTCCTACGAGCGGCTGATCCAGGACCAGGGCGGCGGTCTGTCCATCCTCGCCACCGCCGAAGCCCGCAGCGAGAACTTCGGCGCCCCGGGACAGCTGACGCCGCAAAATCCCTACGTCATCAACACCTCGTTCAGCATCAACAAGTCGTTCGGCGACTCCTCCTTCGCGGGGATCCAGCTGCGTTACGCCAAGGCGCGCGACGCCTTCGAGGACGAGCAATCGGTCCGCCTGACCTACGGCCGGCGCCTGACGGACAAGATGAATGTCATCTTCGACGCGGACTGGGCCGAGGGCGGCACGGCCGGCGGCGCCACCTTCCGCGTTTCGCTGGTCCGGCGCTTCGGGACCTCCGGCTCCATGCGAGCCGAATATGACAGCCGCGACAGCCGGGTCCGGCTGGGCTACCAGACCTCGGGCGGCCGCGGCGTCGGCGCCTGGAGCGGCGCCGGCAACCTCGATCTGGGCAAGGACCTTTACGGTCTCAATGGCTCCCTGACCTACGCCGCCAACCGGGCCGACCTCGGCATCGCCCACTCCACGGCCTATTCCCAGGTCACCAACGACATCAGCGACCAGCGCACCTCGCTGCGCGCGGCGACGGGCATCGCCTACGCCGGCGGCCGGGTCGCGGTCGGCCGCCCGATCAGCGACGGCTTCGTCATCGTCAAGCCCTACGCCGGCGGCAAGGACATCGCCATCGAGGTCGAGCCCTCGCCGGATGGCTACTATGCCAAGAGCGGCGTCCTCGGCCCGGCCCTCTATGGCCAGGTCAGCGCCTATTCGCCCCGCACCGTCACCTTCGATGCGCCGGGCGCGCCCGCCGGCTTCGACGTCGGCACCGGGGCGATCCGGGTCTATCCGCCCTATCGCGCCGGCTATGTGGCGACGGTCGGCTCCGACTACGGGGTCACCGCCGTCGGCCGGCTGCTGAGGCAGGACGGCGAGCCCCTGACCCTGCTGGCCGGCGTCGCCATCGAGCAGGGCGGCGAAGGCCGCCGCGTCGAGATCTTCACCAACCGGTCCGGCTCGTTCGGGGCCGGCGGGCTCAAGGCCGGCCGCTGGCGCATCGAGATGCCCAGCGATCCGCCGCTGGTCTACGAGCTTGTCATCACCGACGCGCCCAACGGCATCGCCCGGTCCGGCGACCTGCGGCCGGTTCCCTAGGAGTTTGCCATGAAGCCCGGAATGATCGCCCTGATCGCCGTTTCTGCGGCCGCGTCCGCCTCGGGAACCGCCTTTGCCCAGTGCGCCACCGTCGATCCGGTGATCGTGCCGCAGGTGCGGGTCGATCCGCTCGACGCCGGCGGCCCGGCCGAACTGGTGCAGCCCTTCGTCCTGACCTTCCGCCGGGCTGGCGTCGACACCACGCCGATCGTCCTGCGCTACCAGATCGTCGACGAGGACTCCTCGGCCCAGTCGCGCATCGGCCGCTCGCAGGGGCCGACCGTCGAGTGGCAGTCGCAGGACAGCAGCCGCGACATCGGCGCCTTCCGCAGCGAGGGCTACGCCCTGCTGCGCTCCGGCCAGGCCCTGCTCGGCGAGAAGGACCAGGCGACCCAGCGCACCCTGTCCCTGCGGCTGACCAACCTGCGCGACGATCTCGCGGCCGGCGTCTATCGCGAGCAATTTACGATACGCTACTGGTGCGGCGCGCAGGACAACACCCTGCCCTACGAAGCCCAGGGCATCGTGGCGGTCTCGGTGGCTGTTCCCAATGTGCTCAGCGCCAGCATCGCCGGCGCCTCGCCCCGCGGCGAGATCGACTTCCTGGACTTCGCCGCCCTGACGCGCTCGCTGCAGATCAACGTCCGCAGCACCGGCCCCTACCAAGTCAGCGCCCGCAGCCTGGGCGGCGGCGCCTTGGTGCGGGAAGGCTCGGCCGGCTCCACCGACTCCGCCGACCGCATCGCCTACCGGGCGACCCTCGACAACGAACCCCTCAACCCGGGCGAAGCGGCGCGGCCCCAGCGGCGCGCCGGCCTGGTGGGGCGCCGCATGACCCTGGACGTCGCGGTCGAGGACATCGGCGACAAGCGCGCCGGCGCCTATGCCGACACCCTGCTGGTCACCCTGGCCCCGGTGAACTGAAGACCCGCACAGCAAAAAGGCCGCGCCTGGCGGGCGCGGCCTCTTCGTGTCGCTCTATTGAAACGCCGGCTAGGCTTTTGCTTCAATCCGGATGCTCAGCGACTGCAGACGCGAGGGATCGGCGCCGACGTCGAGGGCCATGGCCACCTGGCGGATGTCGGCATGAGCGATATCGGACACCACCGTCTCGCCGCTGGTCGACAGGGGAATGCGCACGCCGTTGCTGATCACCGCGGCGCCCTCCAGGTTCTGGCTGTGCTGCACGATCACGCGGTAGCCGCGCGGCGCGTTGCAGAATTCCTCGGCGACGCCCAGGCTGACGACCCCCTCGTCATCCATCGGACCGGCGATCGAATTGACGTTAACCCGGCAGATGACCGGCACGAAGCCCTGCAGCCGGAAGGTCGCCGAGGCCGGATTGCCGCCGGTCGAGGCAAAGGCCGGCCCAGCGCTGGCGATGAGCATAGCAAGAGCGGCGACAACGCGCTTCATGGACATTCGAGGTTCTCCTCATGTATCTTCAAGAACCACCGTAGAGAAAACCGGTTAATGCCCACCGATCAGGCATGATTACTGGCCGATAAATCAGAATTTATTTGCCGTTACCGGACAGCCTTAACGAATGATGTTGGAGCGCCCGCTCCCCCGCCGGCGCGGCGCGGCGAGGCCATACGGAACCGGCCGCCGCCTCGTGGCTTACAGGGGGCATGCCCGCCGCATCCGCCAAAGCCCCAGGCCGTTACCCCGCCACCCCGGACGGCCGCTACTTCGTGGTGCGCGGCCGGCTGTGGCGCTGCGCCGATCCGGCGCTGCCGGAAACCCGGCGGGCTGAACTCGTCGCCCGGCTGATGAGCGCCCGCCGCGCCGTCGGCCAGGCCCTGCGGGCCGCCGATCCGTCCGCCTTGGCCGCCGCCCGCGCCGCCGTCGACCTCGCCAAGCGGGCGCTCGGCGAACGCGGCCCGGTCTGGTGGACGGACGGCGCCCCCGACCTCAATCGCAGACTCGCCGTCAACACCCCCTACGCGGGCTGGTGGGCGGCCATCGCCGCGGCGGCCGAGCCCCGGTCCGCC
>SDZP01000106.1 GCA_004144935.1 Caulobacteraceae bacterium
TCACCACCGCCCCGACCGCCCGCAACGAAGAGAAACTGTTCTCCTACCGGATCGGCGCGGTGTTCAAGCCGGTCGAGAACGGCACGATCTATCTCGCCTACGGCAACGTCAAAACCCCGTCCCAGGCCTCGGTAAACGGCGGCTGCGCCGTGACCGGCACGGCCCAGAACTGCGACATCGAGCCCGAAGAGGGCGAAGTCATCGAGCTGGGGACCAAGTGGGACCTGCTGGACGGCCGCCTGTCGTTGACCGGCGCTCTCTTCCAGAACACCCGCGACAAGATCCGGCTGGCCTCCAACGACGTCAACATCCCGGTTCAGCAGCAGGACGGCGAAAGCCGCGTGCGTGGCGTGACCATCGGCGTCAGCGGCCAGATCCTGCCCAGCTGGACGGTAATCGCCAACTACACCTACCTCGACTCCGAGATCCTGCAGAACGTCGCCAACACCGCCGTGCCGCCGGCCAACAACGACTTCACCAAGGGCGATCCGATCCCGCTGACGCCCAGGCACGCCTTCAACATCTGGACCACCTGGCAGATCAACGAACAGTGGATGGCCGGCGTCGGCGCCAACTACTCGGGCGAGTACACTTTCCAGCAGGCCAGCGCCACCGCCCCGCTGCTCCACTCGGACGACTACTGGATCCTCAACGCCTCGGTGACCTGGAACATCAACGACCGGGTCGGGCTGCAGCTCAACGTCAAGAACCTAGCGGACGAGGAATATTACACCAACATCCGCTCCAACTCCGGCTTCGGCTGGGCGGTCCCGGGTGACACCCGCTCGGCCACGCTGACCACCACGGTCCGGTTCTGAACGCCGCGATCCTCCTTCCGGCGCATCGGCAGACCCGGACTTCAGGCCCCGTCCGTCTCCCCTGACGGGCGGGGCCGTCCCTGTTGCACCCGGGCATGCGACGCGCTGACGCACGGGCCGCGTGCAGAACCGTTCATTCACGCCTTTGGCGGAAGGTGGGGGCAATGAACGGGGACGAAACCAACTCGGCGACGGGGGCGGACGCAGCTCGGTGGTTCTTCGAGAACAGCCGGGACCTGTTCTGCGTGACCCGGGAAGGCCGCTTCACCATGGTCAATCCGGCCTGGGCCAAGGTCACCGGCTGGACCACGGCCGACCTGATCGGCCGGGGCGCCTACGGCTTCATCCACCCTGACGACCGCGCCGCCTTCAACGGCATGACCGAGGTGCTGGCCGAGCGCGGCGAGGCGATGAATATCGCCCGGCTGAAGATGAAGGATGGCTCCTGGCGCTGGTTCGAGGGCCGAAACCGCCTGGCGGATGGCGGCGAGGTGGTCGGGGTGCTGCGCGACGTGGACGAGCAGCATGCCCGGGCGACGGAACTGGAGGCGGCGCGCCACGATCAGACCATGTTGGCGGATGCCGCCGGGATCGGCGTCTGGACCTACGAGCCGGGCCCCGACCGCATCAGCTGGTCCCTCGATGTGCTCAAGCTGTTCGGCTGGCGCCAGCAGGACATCGATACGCCCGACAAACTGTTCGCGGTGCTCGACCCAGCCCAGCGCGATGAGGTCGAGCTGGCCTTCGCCCGCGGCGTCGAGACCGGCGAAGGGGGAACGGTCGAGCATCGCATCCGGGCCATCGACGGCCGCTGGCTGACCATGCGCGCCACGTTTCGCACCGAAGAACGCGGCGACGCCTATGCCTTGAAGGGAATTTCCCAGAACGTGACCGAACTGGCCGAGGCCCGCGACGCGGCCCTGCGTGGCCAGCAGCGGGTCGGCGACCTGGCAGAGGCCCTCACGGCCAACGCGATGCGCCTGAAGCTGGCCCTGCATGCTGCCGAGGCCGGCGCCTTCGAGATCGATCATGAGCACCAGACCTTCTGGGCGTCAGACCAGTTCTACGACCTGATCGGCCGCCAGATGGGCTATGCCGACATCAACCAGCCCGTCTGGTCCTTCGTCGACGACGACGACAAGGCCCAGGTCATCGCCACCAATGTTCGCTGGGCCCAGGGCGACACCAGCCAGGCCATGGAGTTTCGCATCGCCATGCCCGGAGGCGGGGTGCGCTGGGTGCGGGTCTATTACGCGCTGGACAGTGAAACCCGCCGGGGCGTCGGCCTGGTTATGGATATCGACGCCCGCAAGCGCCAGGAACTGGCCCTGGTCGACGCCGAGCGGCAGGCGCTGGCGGCCAGCGAGGCCAAGGCCAGCTTCCTGGCCAACATGAGCCACGAGTTGCGCACGCCGATGAACGGGGTGCTGGGCGTGATGCACCTGCTGGACCGCGAACCCCTGACCGCCGACGGACGCCGGCTGCTGGGCGAGGCGCTCGGTTGCGGCCGCATGCTGACCACGCTGCTGGACGACGTCATCGATTTCTCGCGCATCGAGGAGGGCCGTCTGGACCTCGACCTCAGTCCGGTCGACGTCACGGCCCTGACCGAAGGCGTCATCAGCATGCTTGCCCCGCAGGCGGCGGAGAAGGCAGTCGGCCTGGTTCTATGCGACGCCGAGACCCTCGGCTGGGCCCGGACGGACGGGGTGCGGCTGCGCCAGACCCTGTTCAACCTTGTCGGCAACGCCGTGAAGTTCACGCTGGAGGGCCAGGTGACCGTGCGCTGCCGGCGCGACGGCGAGATCATCCGCTTCGAGGTCGAGGATACCGGCGTCGGTATCCCCCTGGCCGCGCAGGCCAACCTGTTCGAACGCTTCCATCAGGCCGACACCTCGACGACGCGGCAGTTCGGCGGCTCGGGTCTGGGCCTGGCCATCACCCTGCGGCTGGCGCAGCTCATGGGCGGCGGCGTCGCCTTCGCGTCAACCCCGGGCGAGGGCTCGACCTTCGTGCTGTCGGTCAAGGCGCCGGTCGACCAACCGGCCCTGGCCGAGGACGATACCTCGCTCGACGGCGTGCTGACGAGCCTCAAGGTGCTGGTCGTCGAGGACAACCCGACCAACCAGATGATCGCGGCCCGCCTGCTGGAGATGCTGGGGGCGTCGGTCAGCCTGGTCGACGACGGCCTGGCCGGGGTCGATGCGGCGCGGTTGGGGGTCTACGACCTGATCCTGATGGATATCCAGATGCCCGGCATCGACGGGCTGGAGGCGGCGCGCCGCATCCGGGCCCTGCCGGCGCCCGCCTGCCAGGTCCCGATCATCGCCCTGACCGCCAACGCCATGTCGCACCAGAAGGCGGCCTACCTTGCCGCCGGGATGGACGGGGTGGTCTCCAAGCCGCTGATCCCGGCCGCCCTGCTGTCCGAGATCGCTCGCCTGTCCGAGGACGCCGCCCCCGAAGCGAACGTCGCCTGAAGCGCTTCCGCATCAAGCGGTTGCAGTGCTAGACCTCCCCTCCTGTGACCCTCGGGGGAGGATTGAGATGACCGACCAGACCGTTGAAGCGGCGCCGGACGCGCCGGCCGAGACCACCTCGATGACCACGGTCGTGGCCGCCAGCGCGGCGGGCACGGCGTTCGAGTGGTACGACTTCTTCATCTTCGGCAGCATGGCCGGGATCATCTCCAAGGTCTTCTTCACGGGCCTCAGCGAGACGGCTGGCCTGATCGCCGCCCTGGCGCTGTTCGGCACCGGCTTCGCCTTCCGCCCGCTCGGCGCCCTGATCTTCGGGCGGATGGGGGACAAGGTCGGGCGCAAGGCCGCCTTCCTGGTCACCGTCACCATGATGGGCGGCGCGACCTTCGCCATCGGCCTGCTGCCGACCTATGGCCAGGCGGGGATCATCGCCCCCATCCTGCTGATCATCCTGCGCATCCTGCAGGGCACGGCCCTGGGCGGCGAGTACGGCGGCGCGGCCATCTATGTCGCCGAGCACGCGCCGGCCAACAAGCGCGGCCAGATGACCGGCTGGATCCAGTCCTCGGCGGCGCTCGGCCTCATCGGCGCTCTCGGCGTCATCCTCGCCACCCGCACCCTGATCGGCGAGGCCTCGTTCGGCGAATGGGGCTGGCGCGTGCCCTTCCTGCTGTCGGCCGGCCTGCTGGCCATCTCCATCTTCATGCGCATGAAGCTGTCGGAGAGCCCCAGCTTCCAGAAGCTGAAGGACGCCGGCGAGCAGTCGAAGCATCCCTTCCGCGAGAGCTTCGGCCAGTGGAAGAACCTCAAGCTGGTGCTCATCGCCCTGCTGGCTATCATGTTCGCGCAAGGGGCCGTCTGGTACTGCGCCTTCTTCTACACCCCGGTCTTCCTCGAGAAGTTCCTGAAGGTGCCGGCAGCGACCGTCAACGAACTGATGATGGTGGTGACCATCGCCTCGGCCCCGATGTACGTCTTCTTCGGCTGGCTGTCGGACCGTTTTGGCCGCAAATGGGTGATGTGGTTCGGCATGGTGCTGGCCCTGCTGGCCTTCCTGCCGGGCTTCCACATGATGGCCCAGTTCGCCAACCCGGGCCTGGCCGAGGCCGCCCGCCGGACGCCCGTGGTGGTCATCGCCGATCCGGCCGCCTGCTCGCTGCAGTTCGATCCCGTCGGCAAGACCGCCTTCGTCACCAGCTGCGACATCGCCAAGAGCTTCCTGGCCAACAACGGCATTTCCTATGACAACGAGACGGCCCCAGCGGGAACGCTGGCGCGGGTCAAGATCGGCGACGCCGAGGTGGTCAGCGTCGAGGGCGGCGGGCTGGACAAAGCCTCGCTTAAGACCGTCAAGGCCGGGGTCGAGGGCCGCCTCAAAGCCGCCTTGGCCGAAGCCGGCTATCCGCTGACGGCCGATCCCGAGCGGGTCAACTTCTGGGGCCTGTTTGGCGTCCTACTGGTCTTCACCATCGCCGCCACGGCGCTCTACGGGCCCCAGGCCTCGGCCCTGGTCGAGATGTTCCCGACGCGGGTGCGCTACACCGCCCTGTCGCTGCCCTATCACGTGGGGACGGGGTGGGTCGGCGGCTTCGTGCCGTTCAGCGCCTTCGCCATCGTCGCGGCGACGGGGAACATCTACGCGGGGCTGGCCTATCCGATCTTCTTCACCGGCATCAGCGTGCTGTCGACGCTGCTGTTCCTGAAGGAAACCCGGGGCCGGTCGCTGGACTTCTAGACCGCGCCGGCCCGGCGCAGCGCCCACCTGGTCAGCGCCTCGGCGCCGATCACCGCCGCCACCGCGATCAGCGCCGCCACCAGGCAGAGGGCTGCGGCGCGTTGCTCGGCGCCCGGGGTCTGGATCGCTTGGTAGATGGCCGACGGCAGGGTCAGGCTGACCCCCGGGATCGCCGCCGCGAAGGTGATGGTTGCTCCGAACTCGCCCAGCGCCTTGGCGAACCCCAGCACCGCGCCGGCCGCGACGCCGGGCAGGGCCAGGGGCAGGGTCACCCGGGTCAGCCGGGCCCAGGTCCCCGCCCCCAGGGTGCGGGCCGCCTGATCGACCTGGGGCGCGATAGCCTCGATCGACAGCCGAATGGGCCGCACCATCAGCGGAAAGGCCATGACGGCGGCGGCCAGGGCGGCGCCGGTCCAGTCGAAGGCCAGGACGACGCCCACTTTCGCAAGCGGCGCGCCCAGCAGGCCCTGACGTCCCAGCAGCAGCAGCAGCGCATAGCCTGTGGCGACCGGCGGCAGCACCAGCGGCAGGTGGATCAGGGCGTCGAGCAGGCCCCGTCCCCAGAAACGGCCCCGGGCCAGGGCCCAGGCGGCGGCGAAGGCGAGCGGCATGGCGAAGAGGGTGGCCACGGCCGCCACCCGCAGGGACAGGAGGACGATCTCGATGTCCTGGGCGGTCAATCCCATCGGGCCGCTCATCAGGTCCCGGGCGCCGCCAGCATGACCTCGACCATGACATCCTCGGCGGCCAGGGCCCGCAGGGTCGAGACATCCGGCGCGCGGGTGATGATCCGCACCACTTGGCGTCCGGCCCGGACCAGGGCGGCGAGCGACTTGGGATCGCACTGCTCGGGGGCCAGCCGGCCGGCGTCGCGCCGCGCCAGGGCCATCACCGAGGGGTCGACATCGGCATCGGCGCAGATGACGTCGGCCTCGGCCAACGCCCGCGAGGCGCGCAGGGTGAGCAGGTCGCCCGGGCCACGCCCCGCCACGAAGGTCAACCGCCCGATCGGCTCGCCGCCGCGCTCCAGCTGGGCGCGCAGCAGGGCCTCGGCCCGCGGCATGTCGCCGGCCATGGCGGCTTCCGCCGCTTCGCCCGACAGCACCGAGCGCAGGAAGGCGCGGCGGGCGACGAGGTCGGGATAGGCGGCGCGCACCTCGCCCTGCAACTGTTTCAGCAGCACCGCGACCCGGCCGGCCCCCGGCGGCACCCGCGCCTCGATGTCATTGCGCAGCAGGCTGGCCAGCATCGGCGCCGCTCCGGCGGTGCCGACGGCGGCCACCACGGCCCCCCGGTCGATGACGGCGGGGGTGTTGAAGTCGCAGAGCTCGGGCCGATCGACGACATTGACCAGGCAGCCCGCCGCCCGCGCCGCCCCGGCCGCCGCCTGGATGAACAGGTCGTCTCCGGACACGAAGGCCAGCAGGGCGCCGCTATAGGCCCCGACCAGGAAGGACTGGCTGCCCTCCAGCCGCACGATCTGCGCGGGCGAGCCCTCGAAAAGCCGGGCCTTGGCCTCGGCCGCTTCGCCGGTTCCGGCGATGACGATACGGCGGCCCTGCAGGGGGAAGAAGGCGGGAAAAGCGTCCATCAGTCGGTCCGGCAGGCCTTGTAGGGTCCGCCGGGAAAGCCCTCCAGCATGGCTTCGTCGCCCTTGCCCCAGATCTGGAACGGGCCTTCGCCGTAGCGGGCTCCGGACGCCGCGGGGCGGGCCGCGAGCAGCTGGCTGATGCCGCCGGCCGTCACCTTCACCCTGTCGCCGGGCAGGCCCCAGGCGGCGGTGAAGCGCTTGCCGGCGGCGCAGCGGTAGAGGAGCGTATCGGGGTTGGTCCCCGGGGCGGCCATGGCCGGCGACCGCAGGGGCGCCGGGGCCGGCTGGGGCGCGGAGGCCGGCGCGGCTGGCCTCGCCGGCGGCAGGCCCGCGCGCCCGCCATCGGTGCTGGCGCAGGCGGCCAGCAGCAGCGGTCCGGTCAGCAGGGCGGCGAGGCGCAGGGTCATTTCTGGGTCTTCAGATAGGCGATGATGGCCGTCCGCGTCTTGGGATCGGCGACCTTGTTGAACATCTTGGTGCCTGGGGCGAAGGCGGCCGGTGCGGAGAGATAGGCGTCCAGCTGGGCGTCGCCCCAGCTTCCGCCCTTGGCCGACAGGGCCTTGGAATAGGCGTAGCCGGGCGAGCCGGCAAGCTTGCGGCCGGCCACGCCCTTCAGGCTCGGGCCGGCCGGACCGTTGGTCCCGGTCAGGGTGTGGCAGCTCTTGCACTGGGCGTTGAACAGGGCGGCCCCGTCCTGGGCGAAGGCGGGCGCGGCAGTCGCCGCCAAAACAAGAGTAAGCGTCATCAGGAGGCGCATGGGGGGTCCGTCGGCTGCTGGGTCGCGGGTCAAGCTAGAGCATAACGCCTGCCGGGTTAACCGGGCGCGGGCTCACCGCCTGCGGGAGTTTTTATTGCGTCGATGCGTCGATCCGGTTCGGCCGGATGAACGCCAAGTAACTAAGTTACACGAGTTTAATATCGTTAAACGATATGTAATTTGATCGACAAGCGATGCGAGCCTACACCCTCAATTCATGGAACGGACCTGCCGCCGCTCTCCACCAAACAGAGGGACCACTCAAATGACTTTCGGCAAAATCACCTCCATCGTCGACCGCCTGGCCGTCGGCATCGTCTATACCGCCGTCGTGCTGATCATGCCGCTGGCCGCCTACACCTTCGTTTCTCAATCGTTCTGACCGGCGACCCTTCCGTGACGCCCGCCTCCAAGGCATGCTCGCCGCCCGACCCGAACCGCGGGATCGGAACCGGCGGGCTCCAGGCGGTCCCTGTCGCGGGCAAAAGACTGTTCAGGGACGTCAAGGCGATGAGAACGTTGGGACCCGGCTCGGTGTCGAGCCTGCTCAAGATTATCCTCGACGTGACCTGGTTCGTGCTCTGGGTGGTCATCGGCGGCGCCGCATTGCTCGGCATCGTCATGCTGCTGCTCAGCTTCAACACCGACATCATCGACAAGATCGAGGTCAGGGACCTGGGCGAGTTCGGCCAGAAGGGCCCGGTGCTGGCCGCCGGCCTGTTCGCCTTCGCCCTCTACTGCACGGGCATCAATCTCATCGTCGGCAACCTGCGCCGCATCGGCCAGACGCTGACCGCCGGCGACCCCTTCCACCCCGACAACGTCAGCCGCCTGCGGCTGATCGGCCTGATCCTGGGCGGGCTGGAGCTCGGCAAGTGGATCTTCTGGGGCGCGGTCGCCCTGCTGGCCCCCGACGTCGACCGGGCCAACGGCGGCTGGAGCCTGACCACCTGGTTTTCTGTCCTCGTCGTCTTCGTGCTGGCGGAGGTGTTCCGCGAGGGCGCCCGCCTGCGCGGCGAAGCCGAACTGACGATCTGAGACAAGCATGGCCATTCACGTCCGCCTCGACCGCGTCCTCCTCGAACGCCGCATGTCGCTCACCGAACTCGCCGACCGGGTCGGCGTCACCATCGCCAACCTGTCGATCCTGAAGACCGGCAAGGCCCGGGCGATCCGATTCTCGACCCTGGACGCCCTGTGCCGCGAGCTCGGCTGCCAGCCGGGGGATATCCTCAGCTTCGAGCCGGGGCCGAGCGATTACGGGGATGAGGAGGAGTAATCCACCCGTCATCCTGGGCCCTGTGCCCAGGACCCACCGTTCGGCTGCCGCGAGAGTCCGCCTTGGAGGCGCGGCCGCGCCTCTACTTCACGGGTCGCGCCTGCGGACCCATGGGTCCCAGGCACAAGGCCAAGGATGAGGGGAAAGGTTGAGCGCTCAGAGCCCGCAGGCCGCCCGCTGCAGCACGAACAGCTCGCCGATGCCCTTTTCCGCCAGGCCATACAGGCTCTCGAACTCCGCCCGGGTAAAGCCGCGCTTCTCGCCGGTGGCCTGGATCTCGACGATGTCGCCGGCCCCGGTCAGGACGAAGTTGCAGTCGGCCTCGGCCGCCGAGTCCTCCTCGTAGTCGAGGTCGAGCACCGGGACATTGTCGAACACGCCGCAGGACACCGCCGCCACCTGGTCGATGATCGGGTCGGTGGTCAGCACCCCTTCATCGAGCAGGTATTTGGTGGCCAGACGCAGGGCCACCCAGGCGCCGGTGATGGCGGCGGTGCGGGTGCCGCCGTCGGCCTGGACGACGTCGCAGTCGAGCACGATCTGGCGCTCGCCCAGCGCCTTCATGTCAACCACGGCCCGCAGGGAGCGGCCGATCAGGCGCTGGATTTCCTGGGTGCGGCCCGACTGCTTGCCCTGCGCGGCCTCGCGGCGGCCGCGGGTGTGGGTGGCGCGGGGCAGCATGCCGTACTCGGCGGTGACCCAGCCGGCCCCCTTGCCGCGCATCCAGCCGGGGACGCCGGTCTCGACGCTGGCGGTGACCAGCACCTTGGTGTGGCCGGCGGTGATCAGGCAGCTGCCCTCGGCGTAGCGGTTGACCGCCGTTTCCAGGGTGATCTGGCGCAGCTGGTCGGGAACGCGATTCGAGGGGCGCATGGTGGTCCTGCATAACGATGTGCGCGGCTTGCGCGCCGAAGGTGGCCGCTTATCCTGTATGCGACGGACGGCGTCCACCGCCCTATATGGAAGCGCATGAGCACCCTCCTCCCCGGACTCGGTCAGACCCCCAGCCTGTCGGACCTCGACGGCCGGGCCCGCGACATCTTCCGGCGGATCGTCGAGAGCTACCTGGAAACCGGTGAGCCGGTGGGCTCGCGGACCATCTCCAAGGGCGGGGTGCATCTGTCGCCGGCCTCGATCCGCAACACCATGCAGGACCTGGGCGCGCTGGGCCTGCTCAACGCGCCGCATATCAGCGCCGGGCGGATGCCGACCCATGCCGGGCTTCGGCTGTTCGTCGACGGCCTGCTGGAGGTCGGCGATGTCGGCGAGGCCGAGCGCAACGCCATCGAGGGGCGGCTGAAATCCAAGGGCGGCTCGATGGAGGAGGCGCTGCAGGAGGCCTCCTCCATCCTGTCCGGCCTGGCCGGCGGGGCCGGCGTCACCACCACCCCGGCCCCGCCGGCCAGGCCGGACAGGATGGAGGAGGCCTCCTGCAGCGCCTCCTCCATCGAGCCGCCCTTGGATTTCAGCCGCCCCTC
>SDZP01000107.1 GCA_004144935.1 Caulobacteraceae bacterium
GGCCGGTCAGATCGATGTCGCCCGAGCCCACGTAGTAGAAGCGGCGCAGGAAATCGCGCGGATCGGCGTCGAACACCGCCTCGGCCTGGCCGACGGGCCGGAAGTAGCTCTGGTAGAAGAAGACGTTGTTGTCGTCGAACATCGTCTTGATGAGGTCGTCGAAGGAATGTTCCGGCACCCCGGAATGAATGACCGACAGGGCGGCGACAGCGGCGACCTTGTCCGGGTGCAGCAGGCTGGTCTGCCAGACCATCGGCGCGCCCCAGTCGTGGCCGAGCAGGATGAACTTCTGGCCCGGCGCCAGGGCCTCAGCGACGCCGAGGATGTCGGCGATCATCCGCTCCATGGCGTAGTCTTCGACCTCAGCGAACTTCTGCGAGCCGCCGTAGCCGCGCACGTCGATGGCGCAGGCGGTGAAGCCGGCCTCGGCGATGGGATCGACCTGGTGGCGCCAGCTGTACCAGCTCTCCGGAAAGCCATGGACCATGAGCACCAGGGGTCCCGAGCCCTTCACGACGGCGCGGATCTGCGTCCCGCCGGCGTCGATCATACGGAAATCCTGCATCGTCTGGTCCCCCATCCCCATGGCGCGGGACCGTTCGCCCCGTTCTGATCGCCATAGTGCCGTGGGGGCCGGGCGGGCTCAAGAATTATTGTAACGCGTTATAATTACCTGCCGGCGCCAAGCTGGACGGGTTGACCGGGCTCCGTAAAATTATAACGTGTTCCAGTTGAGGCGCTGTCTTGGGAGGGACGCGCATGCAGACGACCTTGCAGCCACGCAAGATCCCGCGCCAGGGCCGCTCGCGCGCCACGGTGGATGCGATCCTCGACGCCTGCGACGAATGCCTGGCCCTGCGCGGCTACGACCACCTGACCACCAACGGCATTTCCGAGCGGGCCGGGGTCAGCATCGGCACCCTCTACGAATACTTCCCCAACCGCGAAGCCATCGCCGCCGCCCTGGCCGGACGAGCCTTCCAGCGCACCCTGCTGGCCATGCGGGCGGCCCTGCGGCGGTGCGTCACCGAGGAGATGGGGCGGTTCGACGCCTGCGAGCACATGCTGATGACCGGGGTCGACGCCCTGGTCGCCGAGCGGACCGTGTTTCGCACCCTGGCGACGGAGTCGCCCTTCCTGTTGCAGCTGCCGGCAGTGCGCGAGGCGCGGGCCCAGCTGCTGGACCTGTCGCAGCAGGTCCGCGCCCTTGGCGGATCGCGGCTCAACCTGCCGATGCCGGAGGGCGACGCCTGGCTGATCTCCCACATGCTGTCGAGCGCCATGCTGGAAATCGCCTGCCTCGAGGTCGATGACGAGGAGCGCCGGCGGCTGACCCGCGAGCTGGCGCGGCTGACCTATCGCATGGCCGTCGGCCGCGACGCGGGCGCCGCCCCGACCCGTCCCTCGGCCTTCGCCATGGGCGACTGGAACAGCGCGCCGCACTTCCCCTAGGACACCCGGAGCACGCCGCGTTTCAGGATGCGAGCGCTTGCCCGGAAAGCCCGAACTTCCTCAACGGAAGTGACGCCAGCGTCACCGTTTTATCTTTAAGAAACAGTCTCTTGCCGAATATTTGACGCCGATTCCAAAACTGAACGAGGGAATCTGAAACCCGAGTATCCGGCGGTTTTCCGATGCCCCCATACTCCTTCTTGAGAGCGCCCGCGCCTGTGCGTCGAGCGGTCCTGAAGGAAACAAAGCCGCGGCGTTGATCGACGGCGAAGGGGAGGATGCATGATGACCGGAACTCCGTATCTGCGGAGCGCGCTCGCGCTTGGCGTTTCCACCGTGGCGCTGCTCGCCGCCCAGCCGACACTGGCCCAGGACAAGGAGCCGACCACCACCGTCGGCGAACTGGTCGTCACCACCCAGCGCCGGGAAGAAGCGCTGCAGGACGTGCCGGTGGCCGTCTCGGCCTTCAACGAGGACAGTCTGAAGGAACAGCGGATCGAGACCGGGCAGGACCTGCTGCGGGCGATCCCGAACGTCAACTTCAGCCGCGCCAACTTCGGCGGCTACAACTTCCAGATCCGCGGCATCGGCACCAAGCTGGTCGCCACCAGCGCCGACGCCGCCATCGGCGTGCACGTCAACAACGTGCCCCTCGGCTCCAGCACCCTGGCCGACAGCAACTTCTACGATGTCGAACGCATCGAGGTCCTGCGCGGGCCGCAGGGCACACAGTTCGGCCGCAACACCACCGGCGGCCTGATCAACATCATCACCGCCAAGCCGCAGAGCGACTTCTCGGCCGCCATCACCGGGGAACTGGGCAACTACAACAACCGGCGGCTCAACGGTTACGTCAACATCCCGCTCGGCGACATGTTCGCCGTCCGCGCCGCGGGCTCTTGGCTCAGCCGCGACGGCTTCGGCGAGAACATCCTGCTCGACCAGGACATCGACGGCCGGGAACTGTGGTCCGGCCGCCTGACCGTCGGCTTCACCCCGACCGACACGGTCGAGGCCTATCTGATGTGGGAGCACTTCGAGGAAGACGACAACCGCACCCAGGTCGGCAAGCAGCTGTGCATCAAGGACACCGGCCGTACCACCGTCGGCGGCGTGCCGACCACCGGCCTCGGCGGCTCGACCCGCAACTACTTCAGCCAAGGCTGCGCGCTGGGCGACATCAACGGCAAGGCGGGCCTCGGAACCCTGAACAGCGCCGCGACGCTAGGCGGCGGCCTCGGCGTGCTGACCGGCCTGATCACCGGCGACGCCTATGCCGGCAAGGTGCAGGATCCCGACCTGCGCAACATCGAGAGCGCCTTCCAGCCGATCTACCAGAACGAGTTCGACGCGGTCATCTTCAACGTCTCGGTCGACCTGACCGACGAGCTGGAGGTCAGCTACACCGGATCCCACTCGAAGTCGGAAGGCTTCCAGAAAGCCGACTACAACCGTGTCGCGCCCAGCCAGACCTTCAACGTCACGCCCCTGTCGCCCGGCGGCTTCTTCGCAGATCCGCAGGTCGGCCTCTCCAACCAGTTCCGCACCTTCCAGTTCGGGGTCGGCAGCGGGGAGCAGACCAGCCATGAACTGCGGCTGCAGTCATCCTTCGCCGGGCCGTGGAACTTCAGCCTCGGGGTCAGCGCCCAGAGCTCCGATTCCACCACCGACCTCTATGTCACCAGCAACACCCTGACCGCCGTCGCCGTCGGCCTCTACAACCTGACCATCCTGGCGCCGAACTGCCCGCCACTGGGCGGCCCCGCCAACTGCGTGCTGGTCGATCCCAATCCGATCCCCGACGGCTCGGGCGGCAACTACTTCGACAACCGCACCGACTACAGCATCGAGTCGCGGGCCGCCTTCGGGGAAGTGAACCTCGACATCAGCGACGAGCTGCGGCTGACCGCCGGCCTGCGCTACACCCAGGACCGCAAGCGGGCCCAGCCCTACGCCCCGGCCCTGTTCGTGCCCGGCAACACCGGCGTCGCGCCGCTGGCCATCCAGAAGGTCACCTTCGAGGAATGGACCGGCCGCACCAACGTCGAATGGTCCCCGGACCTGGCCTTCACCGACAAGTCCCTGCTCTATTTCTCCTACGCCCGCGGCTACAAGGGCGGCGGCTTCAACCCGCCGCAGACGCCGGGTCAGGAGCTGTTCCCGACCTCCTACGATCCCGAATTCATCAACGCCTTCGAACTCGGCTCCAAGAACGTCCTGATGGATGGCCGGATGGTGCTGAACTTCACGGCCTTCCACTACGACTACAAGGGCTACCAGGTCAGCCAGATCATCCAGCGCACCTCGGTCAACACCAACATCGACGCCAAGATCTGGGGTCTGGAAATGGAGTCGATCTGGGAGCCGGTTCCCCGCCTGAAGCTGAACGCCAACATCGGCTACCTGCACACCAAGCTGGAGGACACCGAGGCGCTGGACCTGATGGATCTGACGCAGGGCGATCCGAACTTCGTCACCATCAAGAACGGCTCGACCTTCTCCAACTGCATCGCCCCGACCGCCCAAGTCGCCCAGCTGCAGACGCTGATCAACGCCGGGGTGCTGCCCGCCATCGCCCTGACCGGGGCGCCGGGCACGCCGGGCATCGGCGTCTGCCAGGGAGCCTTCTTCTCCGACGGTCCCGGCGGCCAGCCCAACGGCGCGCTGTCGGGCCTGGTGACGGTCAATCCGTCGGCCGGCATTCCCGACCAGCTGGGCGGCAACGAACTGCCCAACTCGCCGCACTGGACCGTCTCGCTGGGCGCCCAGTACAGCTGGGAGTTCGGCGACAGCTGGAGCATCACGCCCCGCATCGACTTCTACTACCAGGGCAAGTCCTACGCGCGGATCTACAACCGCATCAACGACGAGCTGGAGAGCTACACCAACACCAACCTGTCGCTGATCGTCGAGAACGAGAGCTGGGGTCTGTCGGCGCAGCTGTTCGTCCGCAACGCGACGGACGAGACGGTTATCACCGACAAGTATCTGACCGACGACACCTCCGGTCTCTACACCAACATCTTCCTGCTCGAGCCCCGCACCTACGGGATCTCGGTCACCAAGAGGTTCTAGCTCCCCTTCCTCAGATTGGAGCGTCTGGGCGGTGGATCGCAGGATCCGCCGCCCATTTTTTGCCCGCCTCAGCCCTTCCAGGTCGGCTGGCGCGGATGGATGTCGTCCTGGAAGACCTCGAAGCTCTTCCAGGCCGGCTCGACCGGGTCCTCGCCCGGGCGGGGACTGTCGGGCGATTCGGCGAACAGCTGCATCGACGGGATGTAGCGCGGGCAGTTGGGAAAGATGGCGCCGGCCGTCACCCGTACGATCATCTGGGCCCCGACCGTGCTGGCCATCAGCGGATCGTCCCGGTCCACCCGCGCCGTCCCGTTGACCCGCAGCCGGCGCGGCGGGCCGTGCAGGGCGATGAACAACAGCCCGACGTTCGGATTGTCGACGACGTTGCCGAGGCTCTTGAACATGCCGTTGCCGTCGTAGTCGGGAAAGGCCAGCTCCGAGGGCCCGGTGACCCGCACGAAGCCGGCGGGACCGCCCTTGAACGAGCAGTCGGGCCGGCCCTCGGCGTCGGCGGTGGCCAGGAAGAAGTAGATCGAGTCCTCGATGAACGCCTTGTCGTCGTCGGTGAAGACCGCGTGCTTCAGTCGCTGGAGCCGATCGGCGATCTTCCGGCTCTCAAAAGCGTCCTGCAGGGCGCGATTGCCCTGGTGGTAGAAGGTCTCGTCGGTCATGGCCTCTCCACCGGCTCCGCGGCTCATCCGCACCTTGGCGGTCCCGCTAAACAAATCGTTAACACGCTCTGCCCTAGGCTTCACTGGAACCGGTATGCGCCCGGAGGAGGTCGCCATGTCCGTTACCCGAACCGGCAGTTTCCGCCACGGTTACGATCACTTCGAGCCGCAGACCGACGACGACCCCCACGCCCAGCGCCGGACGCGCGGGCTGCTGGAGCAGATCGACTACACCGCCTACGCCGCCAACAAGGAACTGATCGGCCAGGCCCTGGGCCAGGGCGACATCCGGAAATTCCAGCGGCTGGCCATCGCCGCCGCCCAGGCTCGCGCGGTCTGGATCGCCCAGGCCCTGGCGGTCTCGGCGGGCGGCGGCAAGCTGTCGAGCGCCGACCTGGCCCAGCTGACGCATCTGCGCGCCACCTTCGAGGAGCTGACCGAGGCCTACGAGGGCATGCGCCGGCTGGTCGAGCGCGGCTACGTGGCGATGCCGGCTGCCCCGGCGGGGTAGGGTTTTCGGGCTGCCGCCCGCCTTGTCTCCGACCATGCTCGCGAATGCGGGCATCCAGCCCGTATTTGCGGCCGCACGGCCGTTCGATGACTGGCGCCACGCCCACGGTGTCTGTGACTTGGCCGGCAGCGCGTGGATGCCCGCATTCGCGAGCATGATCGGTGTGGGGGGCAGCCGGTGAGCATCACCGGCGCCAGCCGAAAGGAACGCTAGCGCTTCTTGCCCAGTTCGGCGGCGATGTCCTTGGTGCTCTTGCCGACCTTGCGGTGAGCGGCGGCGATCTGGTCGCGGGTGACGCCCCAGCGCTTCATCCAGTATTCGACGGCCTGACGCTCGGAGAGGTCGAGGCGCTCCTTGTCGATGAAACCGCGCTTGTCCTTCAGGCCGGCCATGAAACGTCTCTCCACATGAAGCCCGGAGGATCGGCTGTTCCGGCCCGCCGATCAATCGCCCCGTTGCCTTCTCCTTGCGGCAGCAGGCTATGCTGACCTTCAGGCCCAAGGAATCCCATGACCGACACACCGCGCTTCGAGAACGACCTCAACGCCACGCTCGGCCTCGTCCGCCGCGTCGAGATGAACCCTGAGGGTCGGGCCATCCTCGAATACGAGGCCGGCCTGCACATGTGCCACTCGGGCGGCGTGGTGCAGGGCGGCTTCGTCACCGGCTGGATCGACGCGGCCATGGCGCATGCCCTGATCGCCAGGCACGGTGAGGGCTTCGTCCCCATGAGCCTGGAGCTGAAGGTCAGCTTCTTCGCGTCCGCGCGGCCCGGCCGGGTGTTCGCCGAGGCCTGGGTCGAGGGCGGCGGCAAATCGACGGTGTTCATGGAAGGCCGGCTGACCGATCCGGCCGGCAAGGTGCTGGCCAAGGCCACCTCGACCTTGCGGCTGATGGACCGCAGCCGGGTCGAAGGCTCGGCCAAGGCGGCGATGGCCGGCGGATAGGGCTGGCGTCGCAGCCTGCGCCTCGTCTATCGTGATCGCTGATAACCAAGGGCCGCAAAGAGCCCTCGCCCCAGGAAACGGATACCCAAATGCACTATGCGGAACTGAACCACGCCTGGGCCGAGCTCACGGGTCCCGGCGGGGCTTTCGAGGTCGTCGAGATGGATGTCAACGGCCACTGGATCCGCGGCTTCAAGAACGCCCCGGCCAGTGTGCGCGAGGTCTGGCTCTCGACCCTGCAGTTCGCCGAGCGTGACTACCTGGTCTATCAGGACGAACGCCTGACCTATGGCCAGGCCCACCAGATGACCGCCTCGATCGCCGCCTGGCTGACGGCCCAGGGCGTGGTCCCCGGCGACCGCATCGCCATCGCCATGCGCAACTATCCCGAATGGATGCTGATCTACTGGGCCGCCGTCAGCATCGGCGTCGCCGTGGTCGGCATGAACGCCTGGTGGACCGCCCCGGAGATGGCCTTCGGCCTCAGCGACGCGCGTCCCAAGGTGCTGTTCGCCGACGCCGAGCGTCTGGCCCGCGTCGCCGAGCAGCCGGATATGCTGGCCGGCGCCCATGTGGTGGCGGTGCGCACCGAGACGCCGGCCGGCGGCACGCCCTGGAGCGCGGTCGTCGGTCACGGCGGGACGATGCCCGAGGTCGCCGTCGATCCCGATTCCGACGCCTGCATCTTCTACACCAGCGGCACCACCGGCTTTCCGAAGGGGGCGCAGCTGACCCACCGGGGCTGCGTCAGCAACCTGATGAACATGATGTTCTCGGGCCAGGCCGGGGCCATGGTGCTGGCCATGACCACCGGCGTCGTCCCCGACCCGGACAACCCGCCGCCGCCGCCGGCCGTGCTGGTCACCACGCCGCTGTTCCACGTCACCGCCAACAACTGCGGCGCCTACGCCGCCACCGCCATGGGCGGCAAGATGGTGCTGATGTACCGCTGGGACGCCACCCTGGCGCTCGAATTGATCCAGCGGGAGCGGATCAGCTCGGTCAGCGGCGTGCCGGTGATGGCGCGCGAGCTGGTCAACCATCCCGACTTCGCCAAGTACGACACCTCCAGCCTGCTCAGCGTCGGCGGCGGCGGGGCGCAGATCCAGCCGGACCTGGTCGACAAGATCGACAAGACCGTGCCCACCGCCCGGCCCAACACCGGCTACGGCATGACCGAGACCTGCGGGGTGATCACCTCGCTGAGCGGCGACTTCTTCGTCGACAAGCCCGCCTCCTGCGGCCGGGCCCTGCCCAACTTCGAGGCCAAGGTCGTCGACGACCACGGCAACGCCCTGCCGACGGGCGAGGTCGGCGAGCTTTGGGTGCGCGGCAGCAGCGTCATCAAGGGCTACATCAACCGGCCCGAGGCCACAGCCGAAAGCATCACCGACGGCTGGCTGCATACCGGAGACGTGGCCCGCATCGACGAGGAGGGCTTCATCTTCCTGGTCGACCGCAAGAAGGACATGGTCCTGCGCGGCGGCGAGAACGTCTACTGCGCGGAGGTCGAGGCCGCCGTCTATCGCCACCCGGCGGTGGCCGAGGCGGTGGTGTTCGGCGTGCCGGACGACCGGCTGGGCGAGGAGGTGGCGGCCGCCATCCTGCTGCGCGACGGCCACATCGCCAGCGCCCAGGACGTGCGCGACCACGTCGCCGCCCTGATCGCCCGGCACAAGGCGCCCCGCTACATCTGGTTCCTGACCGAGAACATCCCCCGCAACGCCAGCGGCAAGTTCCTCAAGAAGGACCTGAAGGCGTCGTTGAAGGTGGAAGAAGCGGCCTGAAGCTCCGCCCACTCGACACTTTCTGTCGACCTGAAGACTTAGCAGCTGCAACCGACTCCCAACTGACCCTGGAGGCGGAACAGCCGCGCTATTGGCGTGTTTGCTTGCCGAGATTTGGCAGGAGAGCCCCCATGGAAAAGACCTTTACTACCAACGACGCCCCGGACGCTGTCGCGCTGCTCAAGGCCGATCACCGCAAGGTCGAGGAGCTGTTCGAGAAGTTCGAGAACGCGAAGGGCGACGGCTCCAAGAAGAAGATCGCCGAACAGATCTGTCTGGAGCTGAAGGTTCACGCGATGATCGAGGAGGAAATCTTCTATCCGGCCTGCGAGGGCAAGATCGAAGAAGACCTGATCAAGGAAGCCTATGTCGAGCACGACGGCGCCAAGCTGCTGATCAACGAGATCGAGGCCGGCGGCCCGGACGACGAGTTCTACGAAGCCAAGGTCAAGGTGCTGTCCGAAGAGATCGAGCACCACGTCGAGGAAGAGGAAAAGCGGGTCGAAGGCATGTTCAGCCAGGCCCGCAAGGCCGGCCTCGACATGGACGAGCTCGGCCGCCAGATGTTCGCCCGCAAGGAAGAACTGATGGAACAGGCCAAGGCCGGCGGCTTGGGGCCGGCCCAGACCACGACGCTGAAAGGCGATCAGCCGGCGGCCTGACGGACCGGTTGCCGCGAGACGGGGGCGCCCTCCGTCTCGCGGTTTGATCTTGACCACGCCTTGGCGCGCGCCAAATGCCTCGGCATGTCATCGACCCGAAGCACCGCCCTCGCCTTGATCGCACAGTACGGCGGCGA
Organism: Caulobacteraceae bacterium; assembly: GCA_004144935.1. Taxonomy (GTDB): domain Bacteria; phylum Pseudomonadota; class Alphaproteobacteria; order Caulobacterales; family Caulobacteraceae; genus Caulobacter. The sequence continues at coordinate 9,243 of SDZP01000107.1, forward strand.
CGCCGAGACCATCGCCATGTTGCGCGCTGCAGAGTATGCGGCGCTCGGCGATGTGCAGGGCCTGGCCGACTGGGATGCGATCATCGCGGATATTCAGCGCCTCGACCTCGATGGGCCGGGCGCCGCCGCCCTTAACTAAGGGCTTGATCGGCAAACCACGGGATGAGGCGGCCAATCGCTTCCTCGATCTCGGGCGTCGATACCGCAAAGCTGAAGCGGATGAAGCGGTGGCCGTCGACCGGGTCGAAATCGACGCCCGGGGCCGTGGCCACGCCGGTGTCCGCCAGCAACCGCTTGCAGAATCCCATGCTGTCGTCGGTCAGGTGGCCGATGTCGGCCCAGATGTAGAAGGCCCCGTCAGGCGGGGCGATGGCGGTCAGGCCAAGTTCGGGCAGCGCCGCCAGCAGGAGCTGGCGGTTGCGGGCGTAGGTCGCCACATGACCCTCAAGCTCGACGATGTCATCCATGGCGGCGAGGCCCGCGTGCTGGCTGAGCGACGGCGCGGTCAGGAACAGGTTGCCGACGTAGGCGCGGGCCGCCTCGCGCAGGTCGTCCGGCGCCACCAGCCAGCCGAGGCGCCAGCCGGCCATGCTGAAGTATTTCGAGAAGCTGTTGATGATCAGGGCGTCCGGCGCGAACTCCAGCATCGAATGGGTCGGGCCGACGTAGGACAGGCCGTGATAGATTTCATCGGAAACGATGCGGATGCCGCGCGCCTGGCAGACGGCGGCGATGGCCGCGAGGTCCTCATGTCCGATGATCGTGCCGGTCGGGTTGGCCGGGCTGGCGATGATCAGGCCGGCGGGGGCGGGATCCATGGCCTCGATCATGGCGGCGGTCAGCTGGTAGCGGCTGGCCGGGCCGCAGGCCAGTTCCACCGGGCTGGAAGGCCGACGAGAGCGCCAGCACCAGGGCCGGCGAGGCGCCGCAGGTCAGGATGATGCGGCCGGGCTCGATGTCGACGCCATGCAGGGCGCGGTAGCGGTCGGACAGGGCGGCGCAGAGCGGGCTGCTTTCCCAATAGCCCATGCCGTCGCTGTCCAGCACCCGGTGGGCGGCGGCGATGGCGCCGGCCGGAGCCCCGGTCGAGGGCTGGCCGAACTCCATGTGGATGACCCGCGCCCCCTCGGCCTTGAGGCGATGGGCCAGACGGCTGATCTCGATGGCGCGGAAGGGGTCGGGGGTAGCCATGGGCTTCGCCCTAGCCGCTTTCACCGAAGATGGGAACGGCCGGCCGGCGGCGCGGTTGTGGTTGGAAAGGAGCTACCCATGTCCGACCATCTGCCGCCCAACAGCCCCGGCCGCCAGACCAACGCCGCCGAGCCGCCCGGCAAGACCCCCGGCCTGAAGTCGGACGCCGATCAGGCCAAGACCGGTGAGCGCTCCCGCAAGGCGGCCGGGCCGGATGGGCCCGACGCCCGCGAGGTGGGCGACACCTTCAAGAAATAGGCGGCCTAGCGGTCGCCTTCGTCGCCGTGCCCGGGTTTGGACTTCGTCTTGGCCTGCTGACGCTGGTCGGCGGCGCTCGACTTGCCGACGTCGACCACCTCCTTGAATTGCCCCTTCTCGTCACGGCGCACGTAGCGCTTGTCGCCGGGGGTGGGTTCGATCAGTTCGCGGGCGGACATGGCGGCCTCCTTGTTGCTGAACAGGGGGAATCCGCAAACCCGCGAAGATGTTCCCGTCAGCCCGCCAGGCCGATGGCCTTCAGCCGCTCGTGCAGGAACTCGCCGGCCGAGACGTCGGGATACCTGCGGCCCTCCTCGCCGACGCATTGCGGCAGGACGTCCAGCCGCGTGGCCAGGGTCGGGTGCATGAAGAAGGGCATTGAGTAGCGGCTGGCGTTCTGCGCCCCCTCCGGATTGACCACCCGGTGGGTGGTTGACGGGATGAGGCCATTGGTCAGCCGCTGCAGCATGTCGCCGCTGTCGACGATCAGGTTGCGGGGCGCCGTCTCGACCGGCAGCCAGGTTCCGTCGCGGTCGAGCAGCTGCAGCCCGGCGCCCTTGGCGGCGACCAGGATGGTGATGAAGTTGATGTCCTCGTGCGCCGCCGAGCGGACCGCGCCGTCGGCGTCGCCGTTGATAGGCGGGTAGTGCAGCACCCGCAGCAGGGAGGTGCCGTACTTCACCCGCTCGTCGAAATAGTCCTCCGCCAGGCCCAGATTGGGGGCCAGGGCGCGGAGCAGGATCTGGCCGGTTTCGTTGAGGGCGGCGAACAGGCGGGTGAAGGTTTCCTGGAAGCCGGCGATCTCGGCCGGCCAGACATTGTCAGGAAAGGGCTCGTCGGCGGGGGCGTCCGGGCTGGGGTCGTGACCGATCTGCCAGAACTCCTTGAGGTCCGGCTTGGCGCTGTCCTTGGCGTGCTCGACGCCGAAGGGGGTGTAGCCGCGCATGCCGGCGGCATAGGCCTGCTTGGTCGCTTCCGGCAGGGCGAAGACCTTCTCGGCCAGGCCGTAGGCCTCTTCCAGGAGGTCCGGCGAGACGTTGTGGTCGGCCAGGGTGAAGAAGCCGAACTCCTTCAGGCCCCGGAACAGGTCGGAGGAGAATTGCGCCCGGCTGGCGGCGTCGCCGTGGGTGTAGGCCTTGAGGCTGAGTTCGGGGACGTGTCGGGTCATGGGCGGCCTCTTGCCGGTTGGGCGGCTGTTCTAGGCGGGTGCGAGCGCCGCGTCGACGTCGGCGCGGTTGGGCAGCGACGGCTGGGCGCCGGGGCGGGTGACGGCCAGGGCGCCGGCCGTGCAGGCGAAGGCCAGGGCCGCCTGCGGCGATCGCCCTTCCAGCAGGGCGACGGTGAGGGCGGCGACGAAGCAGTCGCCGGCCCCGGTGGTGTCGACCACCGTCACCGGCGGCGGCGCGGCGGCGGCAATCTGCAGGCCATCCTTGAACAGCCTGGCGCCGGCCCCGCCGAGGGTGACGGCGACCAAGCCCGGGGACTGGTGCAGGCTCTCGCCGTAGAAGGCGGCCTCGGTCTCGTTGACGACCAGCAGGTCGGCGCGATCAAGCAGGGTCTGGGGCACGGTGGCGGCCGGGGCCAGGTTGACGGCGACGAAGCCGGTGGCGCGCTCGGCGGCGGCCGCCACGGTCGCGATCGGCAGTTCCAGCTGCAGGATGAGCGCGCCCTCCAAGGTGTTGGGCAGGTCTCCGGCCAGGACCCCGGCGTTGGCGCCGGGGGCGACGATGATCTGGTTCTCGCCCTGGGCCGAGACGGCGATCAGGGCGACGCCGCTGGCCATGTCCGGCTTGGTCGCCACGCCCCAGAGATCGACACCGGCCTGGCGCAGCAGGCCGAGCGCCTCGTCGGCCATGCCGTCCTTGCCGGTGGCCCCGATCAGCTGGACCTGGGCGCCGAGCCGCCGGGCGGCCAGCGCCTGGTTGGCGCCCTTGCCGCCGGGGTGGCGGGCCAGGGTGGCGCCGGTTACCGTCTCGCCGGGAGCCGGCAGGGTTTCGGCGGTGGCCACGAAGTCGAGGTTGATCGAGCCGACGACGGTCAGGGAGACGCTCATGCCAGCCGCTCCGTGAGCAGGTCGAAGACCCCCTGCCCGTCGGCGCGCGTCACCCAGCGATGCGGCGAGTTCTCGGCCCCGCGGAACTCGACGGCGGTGTGGCCGAGGGTCAGCGGCGAGGCGGTCTCGACGGTGACCTGGCAGGGCGCCGCCTCGAACAGCTCCGGCGCGATCAGCCAGGCGATCGGGCAAGGGTCGTGCAGGGGGGCGTCGAGGCCGCGGACGATCTTGTGCTCGATATGGCGCGAGAAGCGCAGCAGGCGGGCGGCGGCGGCGGCGCGGGGATTGCCGAGG
>SDZP01000503.1 GCA_004144935.1 Caulobacteraceae bacterium
TTGCCCCCATGAAGACCCGCAAGCCGGCCGCCCCGAAAGCCGCCGCTCCGGTCGCCACCCAGGCCGTCGCCGGCGGTAAGGCCGCCCAGCTGTCGTTCAGCGGCGCGACCGGCCGTATCTCCCAGGTCATCGGCGCCGTCGTCGACGTCGAGTTCGTCGGCGCCCTGCCGGCGATCATGAACGCCCTGGAAACCGAGAACCGCGACCAGCGCACCGGCGAGACCTTCCGCCTGGTGCTGGAAGTCGCCCAGCACCTCGGCGAAAACGCCGTCCGCTGCATCTCGATGGACACCACCGAGGGCCTGACCCGCGGCCAGCCGGTGATCGACACCGGCGCCGGCATCCGCGTCCCGGTCGGTCCGGGCACGCTCGGCCGCATCATGAACGTCATCGGCGAGCCGATCGACGAAGCCGGCCCGATCCAGTCGGACATCTACAACGTCATTCACCGCGAAGCCCCGAGCTTCGAGGAACAGGCCACCTCGGCCGAAGTCCTGGTCACCGGCATCAAGGTCATCGACCTGATGTGCCCCTACACCAAGGGCGGCAAGATCGGCCTGTTCGGCGGCGCCGGCGTCGGCAAGACGGTGACCATGCAGGAACTGATCAACAACATCGCCAAGGCCTACGGCGGCTACTCGGTGCTGGCCGGCGTCGGTGAACGCACCCGCGAAGGCAACGACCTGTACCACGAGATGATCGAGTCCAACGTCAACGTGGACCCGAAGAAGAACGGCGGCTCGACCGAAGGCTCCAAGTGCGCCCTCGTGTACGGCCAGATGAACGAGCCCCCCGGCGCCCGCGCCCGGGTCGCCCTGACCGGCCTGACGCAGGCCGAGTACTTCCGCGACGTGGAAGGCAAGGACGTGCTGCTGTTCGTCGACAACATCTTCCGCTTCACCCAGGCCGGCGCCGAAGTGTCCGCCCTGCTGGGCCGCATCCCGTCGGCCGTGGGCTACCAGCCCACCCTGGCCACCGAGATGGGCAACCTGCAGGAACGCATCACCTCGACCAACAAGGGCTCGATCACCTCGGTCCAGGCCATCTACGTTCCCGCCGACGACCTGACCGACCCCGCGCCCGCCGCCTCGTTCGCCCACCTGGACGCGACGACCGTGCTGAGCCGCGACATCGCCGCCCAGGCCATCTTCCCCGCCGTCGACCCGCTCGACAGCACCAGCCGGATCATGGACCCGCTGGTCATCGGTGAGGAGCACTACGCCGTCGCCCGTCAGACCCAGGAAATCCTCCAGCAGTACAAGCAGCTGAAGGACATCATCGCCATCCTGGGCATGGACGAGCTGTCGGAAGAGGACAAGCTGACCGTGGCCCGCGCCCGCAAGATCCAGCGCTTCCTCAGCCAGCCCTTCTTCGTGGCCGAGCAGTTCACCAACACGCCCGGCGCCTTCGTCGAGCTGAAGGACACCATCCGCTCGTTCAAGGCCATCTGCGACGGCGAGTACGACCACCTTCCGGAAGGCGCCTTCTACATGGTCGGCCCCATCGAGGAGGCCGTCGCCAAGGCCGAGAAGATGGCTCAAGAGGCCTAAAGCCCAATGGAAGACGACGACATCGCCGCCGGCTATTGCTGTGACGACATGGAGGTCTGCCTTGGCGCGGGCCCCGAGGCGGCGCTGTTCGAACATGACAGCGGTCTGATCCTGCTCAACGCGGGGCGGACCGAGCAGGACGGGGAAGAGGGCAACCTCCTCATCTCCGTCCAGTTCTGTCCCTTCTGCGGCACCGAGCTGCAGACCGACGAAGATATCGACGCCGCGCTGGAGGCGGTGGACTGATGGCCGACAAGCTGCACTTCTCCCTGGTCGCCCCCGAGCGCGAAGTCTTCGCCGGCGAGGTCGACCGCGTCGACGCCCCCGGCGTCGAAGGCGACTTCGGCGTGCTGGCCGGCCACGCGCCGTTCATGACCGCCCTGCGCGAAGGCAGGGTCACCGTCGTCAACGGCTCGACCACCCGGGTGTTCGAGGTCCAGGGCGGTTTCGCCGACGTCACCCCGGCCGGCCTGACGATCCTGGCCGAGCACGCCGTCGAAGCGGCCTGAGGCCCTGACGCGGCGCCGGAAAAAACTACTCGCGTCATTCTTTCGACGGGATTCTAGCGTTAGCAGGTTGCGAGGGATCGCCCGGCGGTCTTTTATGCCGCTGCCTCGGTTTCAGAAGGGTTCGTTCTCCATGCGTG
>SDZP01000504.1 GCA_004144935.1 Caulobacteraceae bacterium
GCCCCGGCCTTCTCCAGCGCCGAGGCGATCTCGTTCAGCCCGGCGCCCCGGCGCAGCATGACCACGTGCACGCCGCCGCTCTTCGTCGCCGGTCCCGGCCCCTGGTAGGTCCACAGGGCCCAGACGCCGACCAGCGCCGCCACCAGCCCCAGCGTCAGCAGACCGCTGACGAGCATGATCATCAGTCTACGCAAAGCTGGCAGGCCCCCGCCCCGACGCTCCGTCCGGCTCATCTAGATCCGGCGGAAAATGACGGCGGCATTGGTGCCACCAAAGCCGAAGCTATTGCTCATCGCGACGTCGATCTTCATCGGCTTCGCCTTGTTGGCGACCAGATCCAGGGCGGTTTCCTGCTCCTGGTTGTCCAGGTTGATGGTCGGCGGCGCGATGTTGTCGCGAATGGCCAGGATCGAGAAGATCGCCTCGATGGCGCCGGCGGCGCCCAGCAGGTGCCCGGTCATCGACTTGGTCGAGCTCATCGCCTTGCCCTTGGCCGCGTCGCCCATCAGGCGCTCGACGGCGCCGAGCTCCAGGTAGTCGGCCATGGTCGAGGTGCCGTGGGCGTTGATGTAGTCGATATCGCCAGGATTGATGCCGGCGTCCTTCACGGCCGCCTTCATGGCGCGATAGCCACCGTCGCCGTCCTCGGCCGGGGCGGTGATGTGGTAGGCGTCGCCCGCGAGCCCGTAACCGATGACCTCGGCGTAGATCTTCGCGCCGCGCGCCTTGGCGTGCTCATACTCTTCCAGCATCACCATGCCGGCCCCCTCGCCCATGACGAAGCCCGACCGGTCCTTGTCATAGGGGCGCGAACCGCCCGCCGGGTTGTCGTTGTAGTCGGTGTTCATGGCCCGGCAGGCCACGAAGCCGGCGATGCCGATCGGACAGACCGAGGCTTCCGCCCCGCCGGCCAGCATGACGTCCGCGTCGCCGTACTTGATCAGGCGGCAGGCGTCGCCGATGGCGTGGGCGCCGGTGGCGCAGGCCGTGACGACCGAGTGGTTGGGTCCCTTGAAGCCGTAGCGGATCGAAACCTGGCCCGAGACCAGGTTGATCAGCGCCGAGGTGATGAAGAAGGGGCTGACGCGGCGGGGACCCTTCTCGGCCATCTCCAGGGCGGTCTTCTCGATGGTCGCCAGGCCGCCGATGCCGGAGCCGATGATGACGCCGGTGCGCTCCTTGTCCTCGTCGGTCTCAGGCAGCCAACCCGAATCACGGACGGCCTCGTCGGCCGCGGCCATGCCGTAAAGGATGAAGTCGTCGACCTTGCGCTGCTCCTTGGGCGCCATGGTGCCCAGGGGATCGAAGCTGCCGGGGATATCCGGTCCGCCGCCGCCGCGCCCGTCGACGCGCGGCACCTCGAAGGCGATCTCGCAGCCGAAGCCGGTCGCGTCGAAGGTGGTGATCTTGCCGGCGCCGGACTTGCCGGCCTTGATGGCTTCCCAGGTGATTTCGGCGCCCTGACCCAGCGGGGTGAGCAGGCCGATGCCCGTAACAACAACTCGACGCATGTTAGAAAAGCTCCGTAAACCCCAGAAACTTTTTGGAAAACGCCTGTTCAGAAACGAAGACCGCCGCGCGCATCAGGTTTAAGCCCATGCGGCGCGGCGGCCAACGTATCAGAACTATGGGGCGGGATTAGCCGCCGGTCTTCTCCGAGATGAACTTCACGGCGTCGCCAACCGTCTGGATATGTTCGGCGGCGTCATCCGGGATCTCGATGTCGAATTCTTCTTCGAACGCCATGACCAACTCGACATTGTCGAGGCTGTCGGCGCCCAGGTCGTCGATGAAGCTCGCCTTCTCGGTGACCTTCTCGGGATCGGCATCGAGATGTTCGATGACGATCTTACGCACACGCTCGAGAATGTCGGACATTCGCTATGGTCCCTCTTGGTCTTTTCAAAGGCCCGCGCCAACGCTGGCGGCGGAAATCGGTGTCTGGCTATCACCTTTTATTCAGGCTTGCCAGCAGGAGAAGGTTTCAGTCGCACGCTAACATTTGCGTGTTCAGATCATCGCCATGCCGCCATTCACATGCAACGTCTGGCCGGTGACATAGGCCGCCTCCTGGCTGGCCAGGTAGACGCAGGCGGCCGCGACGTCGGCCCCCTCGCCAAGGCGTCCGGCGGGGATGCGCGTGGTCAGGGCGGCCTTCTGGGCCTCGTTCAGCTCATCGGTCATCGGGCTGGTGA
>SDZP01000505.1 GCA_004144935.1 Caulobacteraceae bacterium
CGGACAGGATGGAGGAGGCCTCCTGCAGCGCCTCCTCCATCCTGTCCGGCCTGGCCGGCGGGGCCGGGGTCAAGCATGTGGAATTCGTGGCGCTTGGTCCCGACCGGGCCCTGGTCGTGATCGTCCTGGAGGACGGGGCGGTCGAGAACCGCATCATGCGCCTGCCGCCCGGCATCACCCCTTCGGCCCTGACCGAGGCCTCGAACTTCCTGGGCTCGCGCCTGCAGGGCCGCACACTCGGCGAGGCGCGGGGCGAGATGCGGGGCGAGCTGGAGCTGGCCCGCCAGGAGCTGGACTCGGTGGCCTCCCGGCTGGTCGCCGACGGCCTGGCCGCCTGGGGCGGCGGGGCGGAAGACGCCCGGGCCCTGATCGTCCGCGGCCAGGCCAACCTGATCGACGCAGGCGCGGCCGAGGACCTGGAGCGGATCCGTCGCCTGTTCGAGGACCTGGAGCAGAAGGAACAGCTGATCGGCCTGCTCGACGGGGTGAAGGAGGCCGAGGGGGTGCGCATCTTCATCGGCGCCGAAACGCGGCTTTTCTCACTTTCGGGTTCCGCTGTGATCGCGGCTCCCTATATGTCGGGCCGACAGAAGGTGCTGGGTGCGATCGGCGTGATCGGTCCGGCAAGGTTGAACTATGCCCGCGTTATCCCGTTGGTGGACTATACCGCCAGGGTGCTGGGCCAGATGATGGACGGATGAGACAGGCATGACCGACGAGACGAACGCAGGCGAAATTCAGGACGACGACGTCATCGACTTCAGCGAAGCCGACAGCGAGATCGAAGCCCTGAAGGCCGAGGTCGCCGCCCTGAAGGACCAGGCCCTGCGCTATGCCGCCGACGCGGAGAACACCAAGCGCCGGGCCGAGCGCGAGGTGAACGACTCCCGCGCCTATGCGATCACCAAGTTCGCCCGCGACCTGCTGGAAGCCGCCGACAACCTCGGCCAGGCCACGGCCCATGCGCCCAAGGATGCGCAGGACCCGGTGGTGAAGAACTTCGTGGTCGGCATCGAGATGACCCAGAAGAAGCTGCTGGAAGCCTTCGAGCGCAACGGCCTGAAGAAGGTCGATCCGGCGGCCGGCGAGAAGTTCGATCCCAACCTGCACCAGGCGATGATGGAGCAGATGTCGGACGAGGTCTCGGCCGGTTCGGTGATCAAGGCCCTGCAGCCGGGCTATTCGCTGTTCGGCCGCCTGGTGCGCCCGGCCATGGTGGTGGTCGCCGCCAAGGGCTCCGGAGCCGGCGCGCCGGAACAGACGGCGGGGACGCCGAACCCGTATTCCAGCACCGGCGAAGTGTCGGGCGATGCGATCGACACCAAGGCCTAGATCACGCCGGCCGCCCGCAACGCTTCGGCCGCACGCAGAGTCCGCTTGAGGGTAGCTCCGCAGTCGGCGTGGTCGGGGCTGGCGCGGCCGGCGGCGAAAACCTCTTCGTGGGGCGACCGATAGGGGCGGGCCTCAAAGCGGACCAGGCTGTGCTCGGCCCGGATATAGACGATCCAGGCCCTCTCCTCGAACCGCTTGACCGACTTGGCGCCCGAGGCCCGATAGGCCTCCCAGTCGGTGAGCTTGCGGGATCGCAGGTCGTCCGGCGACTGGGCCCGAAAAGCCAGCAGTTGGTCGCAGATGGTGCGGCCCAGCGTCTCGTCGTCGATATCCGTCGATAGTCCGATGATCGGCCCACATTCGGCGATGCCGCGAATCGCGCTGATCAGCAGTCGGCCTTCATACAGGTAGAGGCTGGCACTAAGGGGCTGGCCGACCGCTTCGCAGCGCGCCTTGAGCTCGACGTAGGAGGCGGTCTCCAGCGCCCGGGGAACGGGCTGGTAGGGCGCGTCGGGACGTACTTTCGAAAACCAGCCCATTGTCCTGATCGCCTCCATCTGCGGCGGGCAGCCTATCCGGCCCGATATCGGCGGGGCAGTGCGGCGAACACAAGGACTTGGAGGCTTGGCGAGGCGACCTCTGGGCGTCCCTCTCCCCTTGCGGGAGAGGGTGGCCCCGAAGGGGTCGGGTGAGGGGTCGCGCCGGCTTCGGACACAGCCAGGCCTGACGACCTCATCGCAGATTAAAGAGTCTTCGACCCCTCATCCGGCGCTTCGCGCCACCTTCTCCCGCAAGGGGAGAAGGGCGCCCAGAGGCGAAACCTTACGCGTCAAAACGGATATCCACCATTGGCGACGTCC
>SDZP01000108.1 GCA_004144935.1 Caulobacteraceae bacterium
ACAAATGGAGACGCGCCGGACCTCGGGTCCGGCGCGTTTTCTTTTGGCCGACACGGGTATCCGGCAAAAGTTGCGATAGTTTAACTGGTGCGGGCGCAGAGTTGCCCTAGAGGCTAATCTTGTCTGAAGCGAAGCCCGCCGGCTTCTCTTGGCCAGACTGCCTTTCCATCGGCCGCCAGACGGTGTCCGGTCTGCCGCGAGCCAGAATGTCACAGTATCTGCCTTTCCTGATCGTCTGGCTGGCAGTGCTGGCGATGTTCGTCTTCGCCATCCTCAAGGGCGGGACCGCCGAGCGCTACGCCGCCACCCTGGTGGTCCTGGGCGCCCTCTATGGCTTTGGCGTCGGTCGGCTGCTCGGCAGCGAGATGCGCACCCTGGCGCTGTTGCTGGGCGATTTCCTGCTGGCCATGGGCTTCCTGACCCTCGCGGTCCGTTACGCCAGCCTCTGGCTCGGCGGCGCCATGCTGCTGCAGGCGGTGCAGTTCACCCTGCACGCCTGGTACATGCTGGGCGAGCGCCGGCCCGACATGTTCCATGTCATCGTCAACAATGCCGACACCGTCGGCATCCTACTATGCATCGTCCTGGGCACCGCAACCGCCTGGCGCCGCCGAAGCGAGAGCCAGGCTGCAGCGGCCGTGGCCGCCGGCCCGCCCTAGGCTGCCTTGACCGTCGACCGCCAGGTCGTCAGCCCCACCCCCAGCAGGATCAGGCCGAGGGCCGCGAAGGCGCTCAACCCCGGCCGCTCGCCCATCAGCGCCACGCCCAGCGCGGTCGCCCACAGGGGCGCCAGGTAGATGGACATGCTCATGAACACCGGCCCGCGCCGCTGGACCAGCCAGACGTAACCGACGCTGCCCAGCGCCGTGGAGAAGACGCCAAGGGCGGTGACCGCCGCCAGGGCCTTCAACGACGGCAGCGGCGGGAGCGGCGTGGTCGCCAGGGCCCCGACCACGGCGAACACCAGGCCGGTCAGCACCATCAGCAAGGCGCCGGCGGTCGAACTGAGGCGCGGCGCCTTGCGGGTGATGATGTTGGACACCGCATACATCAGCCCGCCGAGGATGGCCGCGCCGAGCGCCAGCCCCTCGACCGCACCCCCCGCCATCGCCCTGGGCAGGACCAGCACCACCAGGCCGACAAACCCCAGCGCCACGCCGATGCCCCGGCGCAGACTGAGCCGCTCCTCGGCCAGCAGCACGTGGGCCAGGGCGGCGGTGAACAGCGGCGAGGAGCCGTTGCAGATGGCGTTGACGGCGCTCGGCAGGCCCTGGGCCGCAAAGGCGAACAGGAAGAAGGGCGCGGCCAGGCCGACCAGCCCGAGCGCCGAGTACCAGGCCCAGGCGGCGTCCGGCCGGGGCCGCAGCCGCGGCAGCCGCTCGCCCCGGGCCGCGCAGATCAGGCTGAGCACCAGGGTCGCCACCCCCATCCGCAGGACCGTGTTCCAGGCCGGCGGAATCTCCGCGACGGCAATCTTCAGCGCCGCGAAGGCAGAGCCCCAGGCGACCACCAGGGCGGCCAGCACCAGCCAGTCGACGATCGGGGCCTGAAGGCGTGAAGAGGCGGCGCGGAGGGTCATGGCGAGGGGTGATAGGCAGCGTCGCGGAGGTTGTCGTCTCAATCCCTGTTTCGCATCGTGTGCGGGGCGCTGAACCCACCAGAAGAAAATCTCCGCTTGCCGCGCCGCACAAATTCCTGTCTGTGAGCGGCGGGCCAGGCCTCCCCAACGAGGCCCAGTCCATCTGTGAGGATGGGAGACATCGCAATGACTACGACCCCGGCCATGCCCGGAGTGCGCGCCGCGCGCCCTGAATTTTCGTCCGGCCCCTGCGCCAAGCGCCCCGGATGGACCCCCGAAAACCTGAAGGACGCCGTGCTCGGCCGCTCGCATCGCGGCAAGCCCGGCAAGGCGGCGCTCAAACGCGCCATCGACCAGACCCGCGAAACCCTCGAGGTTCCAGAGGGCTACCTGATCGGCATCGTCCCCGGCTCCGACACCGGCGCCGTCGAGATGGCCCTATGGTCGCTGCTGGGCCCGCGTCCGGTGCAGCTCCTGGCTTTCGAGAGCTTCGGCAAGGACTGGGTGACCGACGTCACCAAGCAGCTGAAGCTGCCCGACGTCGAGGTGCTCGACGCCCCCTACGGCCTGCTGCCGGACCTCAGCAAGGTCCGTCCCGACGCCGACCTGGTCTTCACCTGGAACGGCACCACCTCCGGCGTGCGCGTTCCGAACGGCGACTTCATCGCCGCGGACCGCACCGGCCTGACCATCTGCGACGCCACCAGCGCCGCCTTCGCCCAGGCCCTCGACTGGGCCAAGCTCGATGTCGTGACCTACAGCTGGCAGAAGGCGCTCGGCGGGGAGGCCGCCCACGGCGTCCTCATCCTGTCCCCCCGCGCCGTGGAGCGGCTGGAAAGTCACACCCCCGCCTGGCCGATGCCCAAGCTGTTCCGCATGACCAAGGCGGGCAAGATCAACGCCGAGATCTTCGAAGGCGCGACGATCAACACCCCCTCCATGCTCTGCGTCGAGGACTACCTGGACGCCCTGGCCTGGTCGAAGGCGGTCGGCGGCCTCAAGGGCCTCAACGCCCGCGCCGACGCCAACTTCGCGGCCCTGGCCGCCTGGGTGGAGAGAACCGCCTGGGTCGATTTCCTGGCGGTCGATCCGGCCACCCGGTCCAACACATCCGTCTGCCTGAAGGTCGTCGATCCCAGGATCGCCGCCCTCCCCGCCGACGCCCAGGCCGACTTCGCCAAGAAGCTGGCAGGCGTGCTGGAGAAGGAAAAGGCCGCCTACGACATCGGTGGCTACCGCGACGCCCCGGCCGGCCTTCGCATCTGGTGCGGCTGCACCATCGAGACCGCCGACATCGAGGCCCTGACCCCCTGGCTGGACTGGGCCTTCGCCTCCGTCTCCGCCGACCTCGCCTCGGCCTGAACCCAACTTTTCATTTCAATACGCACACGAGGAGGCGCCCATGCCCCGCGTTCTGATCGCCGATAAACTGTCGCCCGCCGCAGTCGAGATCTTCGCCAAGCGCGGGGTCCAGGCCGACGTCATCACCGGCCTCTCGAAAGAGGAACTGCTCAAGATCATCGGCGACTACGACGGCCTCGCCGTCCGCAGCGCCACCAAAGCCGACAAGGATGTGCTGGCCGCCGCCGGCAAGATGAAGGTCATCGGCCGGGCCGGCATCGGGGTCGACAACGTCGACATCCCGGCCGCCACGGCCAAGGGCATCGTGGTGATGAACACCCCGTTCGGCAACTCGATCACCACCGCCGAACACGCCATCGCCATGATGTTCGCCCTGGCCCGCGAACTGCCGGCCGCCGACGCCTCGACCCAGGCCGGCAAGTGGGAAAAGAACCGCTTCATGGGCGTCGAGCTGTTCAACAAGACGCTGGGCCTGATCGGCTGCGGCAACATCGGTAGCCTGGTGGCCGAGCGGGCCCTCGGCCTGAAGATGAAGGTCATCGCCTACGACCCCTTCCTGTCGGCCGAACGGGCCGTCGAACTGGGCGTCGAGAAGGTCGAGATCGACGAGCTGATCGAGCGGGCCGAATTCATCACCCTGCACACCCCGCTGACCGACAAGACCCGCAACATCCTGTCGGCGGAAGCCCTGGCCAGGACCCGCAAGGGCGTGCGGATCATCAACTGCGCCCGCGGCGGCCTGGTCGACGAAGCCGCCCTGCGCGCCGGCCTCGACTCCGGACACATCGGCGGCGCCGCCTTCGACGTCTTCGTCACCGAGCCGGCCACCGACAACGCCCTGTTCGGGGCGCCCAACTTCATCGCCACCCCCCACCTGGGCGCCAGCACCGCCGAGGCCCAGGAGAACGTGGCCCTGCAGGTGGCCGAACAGATCAGCGACTACCTGCTGACCGGGGCGATCACCAACGCCCTCAACAGCCCCTCGATCACCGCCGACGAGGCGCCCAAGCTGAAGCCGTTCGTCGCCCTGGCCGAGAAGCTGGGCCTGTTCGCCGGCCAGATGATGGACCCGGGCCTGAAGGCGATCGAGGTCGCCTACATCGGCGAGGTCGCCAAGCTGAACGTCAAGCCGATGACCGCCGCCGCCCTCGCCGGCGTGCTGCGTCCGATGCTGGCCGAGATCAACATGGTCAGCGCCCCGGCGATCGCCAAGGAGCGCGGCGTCACCGTCTCGGAGAACCGCCAGGAGCTGTCGCCGGTCTATGACAGCCTGATCCGCATCACCATCACCACCGACGAGGGGGAGAAGTCCTTCGCAGGGGCGGTGATCGGCGGCATCCCCCGCATCGTCGAGGTCAAGGGCATGGAGTTGGACGCCCCGTTCGGCACGGCCATGCTCTACGTCAACAACCTCGACAAGCCGGGCTTCATCGGCGCGCTGGGCGGCATGCTGGGCGAGGCGGCGGTCAACATCGCCACCTTCAACCTCGGCCGCGTCGGGGCCGGGGATGACGCCATCGCCCTGGTCGGGGTGGATCAGGCGCCGGACGGCGACCTTCTCGCCCGCATCCAGGCCCTGCCGCACGTGAAGGAAGTCCGGGCGCTGGTGTTTTAAGAAAAGCTCCCTTTCCCCTCGATGGGGGAAGAGTTGGGGTTGGGGGTGCGCGCGCCGGCTTTGGAGCGAAGGTTAAGAGGGCGAGGACAGCTCAAGTGCCCTTCCACAAGCACCGAGCGTACACCCCCACCCAACCCTCCCCCTCGAGGGGGAGGGCTTTCCTTAGGCAGGTAGACCAAATCAAAGCTGCGCCGCCTTGGACGGTAGCGCCGCCGCTTGACGCTCGGGCGGCGGATGGCCCTACTCCCTTACGGGAGGGCCACCATGATCAGCCGTTTCTTCCGCCTGGCGGAGAACAACACCAGCGTCCGCACCGAGGTGCTGGCCGGTGTCACCAGCTTCCTGACCATGGCCTACATCATCCTGGTCAACCCCGGCATCCTAAGCCAGGCGGGCATGCCGGCCGCCGCCGTGGTCGTCGCCACCTGTCTGGCCGCCGGCATCGGCTCCATCCTGATGGGGCTGATCGCCAACTACCCGATCGCGCTGGCCCCCGGCATGGGGCTGAACGCCTACTTCACCTACACCGTGGTGCTCGGCATGGGCCTGCCCTGGCAGACGGCGCTGGGCGCGGTCTTCATCTCCGGCGCCGCCTTCCTGATCATGACCCTGGCCGGGCTGCGGCAGCTGATCATCGGGGCCATTCCCCGCCCGCTGTTCGCCTCCATCGCCGCCGGCATCGGCCTGTTCATCGCCTTCATCGGCCTGAAGAACGCCGGCATCGTCGTCGCCAACCCGGCCACCACCGTGGCGCTCGGCGACCTGACCGCGCCCGCCGCCCTGGTCGCCCTGCTGGGCCTGGCCGTCATCGCCCTGCTGCAGGTCTGGGGCGCGCGCGCCGCCATCCTGATCGGCATCGTGGTCGCCAGCCTGGTCGGCTGGCTGGTCGGGCTGGTGGTCTTCAAGGTCGAGCCCATCGACCCGGCCGCCCTGACCGCGACGATGTTCAAGGCCGACGTGCCCGCCGCCCTCGGCTTGGGCCCAAATGGCAAGGGGCTCAGCCTCGGCCTGGTCGAGATCCTCTTCGTCTTCCTGTTCGTCGACCTGTTCGACAACCTCGGCACCCTGGTCGCCGTCTCCAAGCGGGCGAGCCTGGTCGAGCCGGACGGCTCCATCCCGCGCCTGAACCGGATCTTCGTCTCCGACAGCCTGGCCACCATGGTCGGCGCCGCCGCCGGCACCAGCACCACGGTCAGCTACATCGAGAGCGCCGCCGGGGTCTCGGTCGGCGGCCGCACCGGGCTGACCGCCGTGGTCACCGGCCTGCTCTTCCTGGCGGCCATCGCCTTCGCGCCCTTCGCCAGCGCCATCCCCGCCGCCGCCACGGCCCCGGCCCTGATCCTGGTCGGGGCGTTGATGATGGCCCCGCTGGCCGAGTCCGACTGGACCGACCCGCAGGTCGCCATCCCCGCCTTCCTGACCCTGATCATGATCCCCCTGACCTTCTCGATCGCCAACGGGCTGGCCATGGGCATCGTCAGCTTCGCCGTCCTGAAGATCGTCCGGCCCCGGCCGGCCGCGTCGCCGGCGCCGGGCCTCCTTGGTCGCCGCCTGCTGGGCATCAGCCTCGGCGACCTCTTCCTTTACGCCCTGGCGGTGCTGTGCGTGGCGCGGTTCGTCTGGCTGGGCGGGGAATAGCCGTTTGCGCGACCCCGGCCTTTCGGCTACAGAACCGCTCCCTGATCAAGGCACCCGTAGCTCAGCTGGATAGAGCGCTGCCCTCCGAAGGCAGAGGTCACACGTTCGAATCGTGTCGGGTGCGCCAGTCTCCAGGATTAGCGACAGCCCCTACGCCCCGAGCGACCGCGCGTAGCGCCGGCAGTGTTCGAGGTAGGCGCCTTCGTGGGTGGCGATCAGTTCGACGACGCTGGTCCATAGCCAGGACGGGGCATCGAGGGCGCCGGAGCGGTTGCGGGCCAGCTCATTCAGCCAGGCCGCGCGGGTGGCGGCCGTCATCTGCCGGGCGTGAGCGCGGCCGACGACCCCGGCCAGGGAGCGGGCCACGGCCATGGCTTCGGTCTGGTTCAGCCGCTTGATCTCGACCTTCAGGTCCTGGGGCGCAAGTTCGCGGACGACCACCGCCTTGCCGAGCAGGCGGCTGGCGACCATCCGCTCGCCGAGGTTGGGCGACATGGCCCGGGCGCCGGCGACGATGCGCTCGGCGTTGTCGCGCGGCATGACGGCCTCCCGGTCGCGCGGAGCGGCGGCGGTAACCGCCTCCTTGATGTCGAGGAAGCAGATGTCCGCCCCCTTGCCGGTCTTGCGGTCGATGGCCAGCAGGACGGCGAACCGCAGGCGGCCGAGCGAGCTGCAGCCCTTCATCCAGTAGGCGACGTCGAGGAATCGGATGTCGGCGGCGGACTTTCGGCCCTTCAGGCGCGTGACCAGGTCGCGGACCTGATCGGTGGCGCACATCGCCTCGATGGCGCGGCGCTCGGCCCGGCTGACCGTCCAGAACCGCTTGCCGATCGGGATCGATGGGTCGGCGTGGTTGAGACGGTCCTGGGCCAGCTGCGCCCAGGTTCGGCCGATGGCCTCCTTGAGGACCTCGCCGATGATCGGCGGGTGGCCCTGTGCATCGTCGGGGTCGAGGTTGAGGGCCGCTTCATACCCCTCCATCAGGGCCTCGAGCATCCGGGCGGTCGTCACCCCGGGCAGGTCGGAGCCGCGCGCCGCCGAGGCGAGCGACAGGCCCAGCCGGATGAGGTCATGGGCCGGGTTGCCGATCACCGTCTGGTCGAGGTCGCGGATCTGGATCTCGACGCCGCCGCGATGGTCCGCCAGCGGGCCGAGGTTGCCCAGATGGCAATCGCCGCAAATCCAGATCGACGGCCCCTTGGGCAGAATCTTTCCGCTCGCTTCCAGCCAGCTGTAGAACTTCAGGGTGTTGCCCCGCACATAGGCATGGGCCGACCGCGCCATCTTCAGATTCCGGGCGCGGACCAGCACCTCTCCGCGCTGCGATGGCCGGGGTGACGTCAAGGTCGATATCCTTTGGGAAGCGCCGATCTGTAGCCGCCGTGGTGGCGGTACGAGGCGGTAACGAACGCGGTGACGCCGTGTTCCGTGGGCGGATCTGTGGGGCCGCAAAGCCCGTGATAGCCAAGGCTTCGCGGCAATCGACGGCCGGCAGGAACAAGCGGGCGCCGGGGCAGTTTGCAGCATCGCTGTGACGATTCCGAGCGAGCAGCCGCGTCAATCCTGGGGCTCCTGATATGCCGAAGCCGGCGCGGCCGCGCTCTCAAAACGCCGACCTGGTTCCGGGTCCTATCCCGGCGGCGACCGGCGAGAGCCAAAGCAGTCAGGAGCCGACGGCGGCAGTGGCGGCCGCCCTTGCAGGTCAGGTCAAGGCCGGGCGCACCTGGGTGCATCTGGCCTCCAGCGAGCGGCGGGCCGAAGAGATCGGGCGAGCCCTGGCCGGCCTCGCGCCGGACATCGAGACCCTGGTCCTGCCGCCCTGGGACTGCCTGCCCTATGATCGGGCATCGCCGTCGCGGGATGTCATGGGACGGAGGATGCGGGTGTTCCAGCGGCTGGCGGAGAAGACCGCGGGCCGGCGGGTCCTGGTGGTGTCGCCGGAGGCCCTCATGCAGCGGCTTCCGCCGGCCGCGGCGCTGAGAAGGGCCTTCCTGCGCCTGGAGCGGGGCCGGCCGCTGGATCGGGCCGGCCTGATCGGCTTCGCCCGCCGGTCCGGCTACGTCTGGGACGACCGCATCGACGAGCCTGGCGAGATCGCCGCTCTTGGCGAGGTGATCGACATCTTCCCGGCCGACGCCCTTCGACCGGTCCGACTGGCCGTCGCGGTGGACGGCGTCCTGGGCGACATCCGAATCTACGATCCCCTGACGCAACGGTCGGAGGAGGGGGTCGAAAGCCTGGACCTCGGTCCCGCCAGCGAACTCATCGAGGAGGACGCGGCCGACCAGCATGAGACCGAAGCCTTCGAGCCTCGCGTCTCCGGCGCCGAGCATCGCCTTCCCTTGGCCTACCAGACCCTGCGCACCCTGTTCGAGCTCCTGCCCAAGGCGGCGCTGTCGCAGGACCCCAAGGCCGGGGAACGCCTCGTCAGGGCGCAAGAGCAGGTTCAGGAAGCCTATGAGGCCCGCACTGCGCTGGGCCTCGATACGGAACCAACCCTTCGTCCCGCCGGCCTGTACCTGCCGATCGAGGACTGCGACGCCGGGTTGGACGCCTGGACCGCCAAGCGGCTGCCGCTGCGCGGCGTGACGCCCGGGCAGCGGCCGGCCACGGCCGCCAACCCGGGCCGCGCCTTCTGCGACCTGGTCGACGCGGCGCGGCAACGGGGCGATCGCGTTGTCCTGTCGGGACTGGCGCATGAGCTTCGGGCCCTGAACAAGGCCCTGCGACGCGGCCTGGACACGACCGCCGAGCCGGCCGCCGACTGGTCGGCGGCGCTGGCCGGGCCGGCGGGCGCCGTTCTGGCGCTGGAGGCGGATCTCGAGGCCGGATTCGTCGACGGCGATATGGTCGTCATCGCCGCCAGCGACGTGCTCGGCGGCCGGCTGGCCGAGCGCAAGAGCGCCACGCTCGACCTCCTGGCCCAGGCCGACCTGCGGATCGGCGACGTGGTGCTGCACGAGGATCATGGGGTCGGGGTGCTGCGCGACCTGACCGTCGTCGAGGTCGATGGCGCGGCGCGCGACAGCCTGCAGATCGAATATCATGGCGGGGCGAGCATCCTGGCCCCGGTCGACGACATCGGCCGGGTCTGGCGCTATGGCGCCGAGGAGGCCGCCGTCACCCTCGACCGCCTGAAAGGCGACGGCTGGTTCAAGCGCCGGGCCGAGGTCAGCCGCCACGTCGAGGCCGCCGCGATCGAACTGGTCGCCCTGGCCAAGGCCCGCGAGGCGGCGACCTGCGAGCCCATCCAGCCGCCCAAGGGTCCCTACGCGCGGTTTGCTGTCCGCTTCGCCTATCCGGAGACCCAGGACCAGGGCGCGGCCATCGCGGCGGTGCTGTCCGACCTGGCCTCGGGCCGGCCGATGGACCGGCTGGTCTGCGGCGACGTCGGCTTCGGCAAGACGGAGGTGGCCCTGCGGGCGGCGGCGGCCGTAGCCCTCAGCGGCCGTCAGGTGGCGGTGGCGGCCCCGACCACGGTGCTGGCCCGGCAGCATTTCCAGACCTTCCAGAAACGGTTCGCCGGCACAGGCGTCAAGGTCGCCCAGCTGTCCCGGGTGGTCGGCACGGCCGAAGCCAAGGCGGTGCGGGCGGGTCTGGCCAGCGGCGAGATCGGGCTGGTCATCGGCACCCACGCCCTGGCCAGCGAGGGCGTCGACTTCGCTAACCTCGGCCTGGTGATCATCGATGAGGAGCAGAAGTTCGGGTCGGCGATGAAGGAGCGGCTGCGGGGCCTGGCCCGCGACGGCCATCGCCTGACTCTGACCGCCACCCCCATCCCCCGCACCCTGCAGGCGGCCATGGTCGGGGTGCAGGACGTCAGCGT
>SDZP01000506.1 GCA_004144935.1 Caulobacteraceae bacterium
CTCCCAGGGCAGGCCGCCCAGCGGCAGCTCGCGGGCCGGACTGATGACGTCGACCTGCGAGCGGGCGAGAATCTTCAATTCCTTGTGCGGCGTCTCGATGATGGCGGTGACCACCGGCTCGCCGAACTGCCCCAGGTGCTTTTCCAGCCGGGTCGGGGTCGGGGTGATGCGCAGGCTGCTCGAAAGCAATCTCTGGTCGTCCGCCTGCTGCGGCGTCAGCCGCAGCGCACAGCGGGCGAACGTCACCGGCTTTTCGTAGAGATAGGTGGTCAGATGGCGCAGGCCGTAGATCACGCCAGGCCGCCCAGCTTCTTGGTGGGCGTGGCGTTGGAGCCCTGCAGAAAGTAGCGGTCGGCGATGGCGTTCGACAGCGACATCAGCGTTTGTTCGAACCCCTTGACCTTCGCCTCGCCAAGGTCGGCGGCGTCCTCGGTGTCCACCTGGCTGCCCAGCTGGATCAGCAGGCGCATCGGCGCCTCCGGCATGCCGTCGTCCTGCAGCTTGGGCAGGGAGTCGAAGTGGGTGCGCAGGGTCGCAACCTGGAAGGCGACGGAGCGCGGGTTGTAGGGATCGAGCATGACCAGGTCCCGCACCGGCGTCAGGGCCATGCCGACGAGGTAGCGCGACCGATAGGTAATCTGGCTGTCGACCAAGTCGAGCAGGAGATCGAGATCGTCGACGGTGGCGTCGTTCTTGGCCAGTTTGCGCATGATCCGGCAGGTGTTGACGCCGCGCTCGATGCGGCGGCCCATATCCAGAAACCGCCAGCCGGCCACCCGGTTCATATTCTCCTGCGCAAGCCCGGACAGCGTGGCCAGCGCCTGCAGGGCCGCCTCGGTCCGGGCCAGGCCCTCGGCTTCCGAAATATGGTCCTGGCCCTTGCCGGACAGCCGGTTCTCGAGGTCCTGAAGGAGCTTCCAGAAATCCTCGCTGAGCCGCTCGCGCATGCTGGCCGCCGCGCGGCGGGCGGCGCGGACGAGGCGGATGACCGAGCCATAGGCCTCTTCATCATGCAGGGCGCAGGCGACGAAGCCGGACACCCGGTGCGGGGCCTCTTCGTTGACGGCGCCCCATTCGACCAGCAGGCCCTGCAGCTTGGCCAGCGTCTCGCCGGCGCCGTGCAGCGCCGCGTCGGAGTCCATCAGGCTGGTGCAGAGGCTGCGCACCAGGCGAAGGGTGCCCTCGGCCCGCTCCAGGTAGCGGCCCAGCCAGAAAAGGTTGTCGGCGGCGCGGCTGGGCAGGTTGCCCATGATCCGCCGCACCTTGACGTCGTCCCGCTGGGTCATCAGCGAGATGCGCTCGACCGGCTTGTTCGACAGCACCCAGACGTCCGCCGCCTGGGCCCCGTCGCCCATCGAGATGGCGCGGGCGTCCTTCTGGTCCGACACGCGGCAGAAGCCGCCGGGCATGACCTTCCAGCCGTCCGGGGTCGCCACCGCGAAGACGCGCAGGACGAAGGGGCTGGGCTGCGGCGCGCCGTCGCGCCAGGCCGGGGTGGTGGAGAGGCGGACCACTTCCTGGCCGACGAAATCGACCGGCCGTTCGTGCATGGCCTCGACCAGCGACTGCCGCACGTCGGGCGCCAGGTCGGCCAGCATGCGGGGACCCCGGGCCAGCGCCGAATGGCCCTGGCCGTTGAAGGCGGCGGCGATGGCCAGGCTGTCGATGCGGCTTTCGACCAGGCTGCGCTCGCGCGGCTGACCGCACCACCAGGTGGCGACGTTCGGAAGCTTCAGGTCCTCGCCCAGCATCCGGCGGCTGAGCGCCGGCAGGAAGCTGAGCAGGGCGCGGGATTCCAGCAGGCCCGATCCCGGCATGTTGGAGACCACCACGCCCCCGGCCCGGATCGCTTCCAGCAGGCCGGGGACGCCCAGCCGCGAGGCGCTGTTCAGCTCCAGCGGATCGATGAAGTCGGCGTCGACGCGGCGCCAGATGACGTCGGCGCGCTTGAGGCCGGCGATGGTCCGCACATAGGCCTGGCCGTCGCGCACCACCAGGTCGTCGCCCTCGACCAGCAGGAAGCCCAGGTAGCGGGCCAGATGGGCCTGTTCGAAATAGGTTTCGCTGAACGGTCCGGGGGTCAGCAGGCAGATGCGCGGGTCGCTGCGGTGGGCCGACTCCGCCAGGCTGGCGCGAAAGTCGCTGAAGAAGGGCGCCAGCCGCTGGACGTTCATGGCGTTGTAGAGC
>SDZP01000507.1 GCA_004144935.1 Caulobacteraceae bacterium
GGGGCAGACGCACCCACTGTTCTGGGCGCTGCTGACCGACGACGTTCCGGCCGATGACCCGCGCCGCCGCGACCCGACGCTCAAGTGGCGGTTCTGGGAGTTCAACGCAGACATGGAGCTGGGCGGCGGCATCCCCAGCCTCGGCTACATCCGCGCCATGTGGGAGGCCAACCGCGACTACGTCCTCCACCACTGGACCCGCGAGAAGCCCGGCACCCGGCCACAGTCCTTCTGGCGGTTCGAGGTCGAGGGCCACGACGCTCAGCGCGACCCGGACACGCACGTCTGCGTCTATGGCCCGCCGCCCGGCTGGACCGACCTGGCCTATCTGGACCGCCAAAAGCTCCTGACCGACAGCGAGCGCCGCCGCCTGCCCGGCGTGGCCGCGCCCGGTCACGGCGCGCGGGTCCGAGTGAGGAACCGCTGACATGGCCGACGTCGCCAATCTCGCTGACCGCTTCACCGCCATGTGCATCCGCCAGTGGACTGCGAAGGGTCTGCCGGCGGAACCGCTGGCGCAGGCGCTCTTGGCGCACGGCCTCTCGATCACCACCCGGCGCGACAACCCGGCGACGACCGCGAACGCCCTGCGCGACCTCGCGGACGACATCGATATCGCAGGAAATCAAAGCTGTTGAGCAGGCCCATGAACCGAGAGAGACTCCTTGTCGGAACAAGAGCGGTTACGCCCGGCGCTGACCTCTCCTCGCGTAAGCCAGGCGCTGCGCGGCCACCGAACCGACGTCCCGCCAGCCTTGCCTATTCCGAAGGGCAGATGCTGCGCCGCCAGTGCCCCGTTCTCGGCTCACTGACGACTGCCAGCACCCTGCGCGAATGCGAGAAGCAACTGTGCGGCATCGTCTCCCGATCACACGCCCGCGCCTTGATCCAGAAAGCCAAGGCCCGGTCGCCCGAATACTGGAACAACAGATGAGACACGCCCTCGCCCTCTCCGCTTCGCCCCGCGCCCTGTGTGGCCCGGTGCAGGCCAACGGCCCCGCGAACGTCACCGCCCTCCACGCCGCCTTCAACGACTTCCGCCAGCGGAACGACAACCGCATCGAGACCATCGAGGCGGCCATCAATGACCTCGGCACCAGCGCCGCCGCGCTGCTCATGAACGGCGGCGGGCAAGTCCTGCCGGTGGACCGTGAATACACGGACCTCATGGCCTCCTACGTCCGTCGAGGCGTCGGTGAAGAAGAACTGCGCACCGCCAACGCCACCGGTCGCCGGGGCCAGATCAGCGCCGCCATGTCGGTCGGCTCCGACACCTCGGGCGGCTACACCGCCCCGGTCGAATGGGACCGCACCATCAACGCGGCCCTCCAGCCGCTCAGCCCCATGCGTCGCCTCGCCACCGTTCGGCAGACCAACGTCGGCGGCTACAGCACCCTCTGGAAGGGCGACAACTTCGGCACCGGCTGGGTCGGCGAGACGGCTGCCCGCCCGAACACCACGACGCCGACGCTGGAGCCGATCACCTTCAAGCACGGCGAAATCTACGCCAACCCGGCCATCACCCAGACTCTGCTGGACGATGCTGACTTCGACATCTCGGGCTGGCTGGCCGAGAACGTGTCGGACGAGTTCGCCCGGCAGGAGGGCATCGCGTTCCTGACCGGCGACGGCGTGAACAAGCCCACGGGCCTGCTGACCTATGCCGTCGGCGCGGCCAACGAGACCGCCCACCCCGGCGGTGCCATCGCCACCGTCCCGAGCGGCGCGGCGGCGGCTCTGGGCAGCGCGGACAGCCTGATCGACTTCGTCTATGGCCTGCCCCAGCAATACCGGCAGAACGCCAAATGGCTCATGGCGTCCGGCACCGCCGCCATCATCGCCAAGATGAAGGATGGGGACGGCAACTACCTGTGGCGCGAGACCTACGTCTCGGGTCAACCGGCCACGCTGCTGGGCTACCCGGTCGAGATCGATGACAACATGCCCGCCGTGGCCGCCGGAACGCTGCCCATCGCGTTCGGCGACTTCAAACGCGCCTACGTCATCAACGACCGGGCCGGGGTGCGCGTCCTGCGCGACCCTTTCACCAACAAGCCCTACGTCAGCTTCTACACGACCAAGCGTGTCGGCGGCGGTCTGCAAGACCCGAACGCCCTGCGCCTGATGAAGATCGCGGCGGCGTAACCCCGTCATCCGTCGCT
>SDZP01000109.1 GCA_004144935.1 Caulobacteraceae bacterium
CGGCGGCGTGGTCGCCGACAGCGACGCCGACGCCGAATACGACGAGACCCTGCACAAGAGCCGGGCCCTGCGGCGGGCGGCCGAAGAGGCCTGGCGGTTCAGGTAGAACCGCACCCCTTCTCCCGCTCGTCCGGAGAAGGAACTAAGCCTGGGCCCCGCCAAACCGCTCGCCCCATTCGGCGACCTGTTCGTCCTCGATCTTCCTGAACAGCACCTCCGGCGCCCGGATCGTCTGGCCCACCGGCAACCGGTCCAGTTCAACCGCCGCGCCTTCGCTTGGCCAAGCCAGCGGCCAGCCCTGGTTGAAGGCCTCGGCGATCTTCTCGGCCGCGAACGGGATGAACGGCGCCGAGAGCCGGGCGTAGAGGGCGGCCAGGTTCAGCGCCGTGCGCACCACCACCGCCGCCCTCGCCGGATCGGTCTTGATGGCCGTCCAGGGGGCCGCGACCTGCAGGTACTCATTGCCCAGCACCCACAGCGCCCGCAGCGCCTGGGCCGCCTTGCGCACCTCGATGCCCTCCAGCTGCGCCGTCAGGTCGGCGATGCCGGCGTCGAGGTCGGCGTACAGCTTGGCTTCCAGCTCACCGGGCTCGCCGCCCTCGGGCACGACGCCCTCGAACTTGCTCTCGGCGAACTTGGCGATGCGGTTGACGAAGTTCCCCAGCACGTCGGCCAGATCCTTGTTCACCGCCGACTGGAACTGCTCCCAGGTGAAGGCGGTGTCGGACCCCTCCGGCGCGTTGGCCGTCAGGTACCAGCGCCAGAGGTCGGGCGGCAGCAGCTCCAGCGCCGTGTCCATGAAGACGCCACGCTTCTCGCTGGTCGAGAACTTGCCGCCGTACCAGTTGAGCCAGTTGAAGGCCTTGAGCCGGTCGACCGTCTTCCACGGCTCTTCGCTGCCCAGGATGGTGGCCGGGAAGCTGACGGTGTGGAAGGCGACGTTGTCCTTGCCCATGAACTGGACGTACTCGGTCTCGTCCGCGCCCTTGTCGGTGCGCCACCAGTGTTCCCAGTCGGTCCCTTCGGACTCGGCCCACTCGACCGTGGCGCCGATGTATTCGATCGGCGCGTCGAACCAGACGTAGAAGACTTTGTCCTCGAAACCGGGGCGCGGCAGGCCGTCCTTCATCACCGGGATGCCCCAGGCGAGGTCGCGGGTGATGCCGCGGTCGATCAGCCCTTCGTCGAGGTGCTTGTAGGCGATGGACCGGGTCAGCGCCGGCCAGTTCGCCGAGTTGGCGTCGACCCAGGCGCGGATGCGGCTCTCGACCCTGGTCTGCTGCAGGTACAGGTGGTTGGTGTCGCGCACCTCGATGTTCCGCGAGCCGCTGATCTTGCTGTAGGGATTGATCAGGTCGACCGGGTCCAGGAGGTTGCCACAGTTGTCGCACTGGTCGCCCCGGGCCTTCTCGAAGCCGCAGTGCGGGCAGGTGCCCTCGACGTAGCGGTCAGGCAGGAAGCGGCGATCGTCAACGGAATAGACCATCTTGTCGGTCCGCTCCTCGATCAGCCCCTTGGACTCCAGCACCTCGGCGAAATGCTGCGTCAGCCGGTGGTTGGGCGGATTGGAGCTGCGGCCGAACCAGTCGAACGACAGGCCGAAGGCGCGGCTGATGTCGTGCTGCAACTGGTGCTGTTCGTCGCAGTAGGTGCGCACGTCCTGGCCGGCCTCGGCGGCGGCCAGCTCGGCCGGGGTGCCGTGTTCGTCGGTGGCGCAGATGTAGAGCACTTCGGCGCCTTGGGCCCGCTTGAAGCGCGCGAAAACGTCGGCCGGCAGCATCGAGCCGGCCAGGTTGCCCAGGTGCTTGATGCCGTTGATGTACGGCAGGGCGGAGGTGATCAGAACGCGCGTCATGGGGCGCGGATATAGGCGAGCCGCGCGCCGAATGACAGTCATCCCGCGAAACCGCTTAACGCTGGGCGTCTTGGCCGTATAACTGCGGGCAGGGACGATTTACGGAGAGCGCGATGCTTGGATCGATGACACGGCGGCTGGCGGTCGCCATGGCGGCGGTTTCCGTCTTGGGCCTGGGCGCCTGCGAAGGCGGCAAGGACGGCGGCGGCAAATCGGCCAAGGCGCAGGAAGTTCACGTCTACAACTGGTCGGACTACATCGACCCCAAGCTGCTGGAAGAGTTCACCGCCGAGACCGGCATCAAGGTGGTCTACGACACCTTCGACACCGCCGAGATCATGGAAACCAAGCTCATGACCGGCCAGTCCGGTTATGACGTCGCCGTTCCGGCCAACCACACCATCCCCAAGCTGATCCAGGGCAAGGCCATCGAGCCGCTCGATTTCGCCAAACTGCCCAACCGCAAGAACCTCTGGCCGGACATCGTCTCGGGCATGGAGCCCTTCGATCCGGGCGCCAAATACAGCGTGCCCTACATGTGGGGCACCATGGGCATCGGCTACAACAAGGCCAAGGTGGCCGAGCGGCTTCCCGGCGTCGCGCTCGACAGCTGGTCGGTGATCTTCGATCCCGCCAATCTGGCCAAGCTCAAGGACTGCGGCGTTTTCTTCCTGGACGCCCCGGAAGACATGTTCGCCGTGGTCCTGACCTATATGGGCAAGGACCCGAACTCGACCAATCCGGCCGACTACGAGGCCGCGGCCCAGCTATTGCTGAAGCTTCGCCCCTATGTGCGCAAGTTCCACAGCAGTGAATACATCGAGGCCCTCGCCAACGGCGATGCCTGCGTCGTGGTCGGCTACAACGGCGACATCTTCCAGGCCCGTGATCGCGCCACGGAGGCCAAGAACGGCGTCGACGTCGGCTACGTCATCCCCAGGGAAGGCAGCCAGCTCTGGTTCGATGCCATGACCATTCCGGCCGGCGGCAACCGCGAAGTGGCGCACAGGTTCATCGACTTCATGCTGCGGCCCGAGGTCATCGCCCGGGCGTCCAACGTGACCACCTACGCCAACGGCAACCTGGCGGCGTCGGCCCTGGTCGACGCCGACATCAAGAACAACCCCGGCATCTATCCGCCCCCCGAGGTGATGAGCCGGCTGTTCACCACCAAGGCCAAGGACCAGCCGCTGATGAAGGTCGTCACCCGCCAGTGGACCAAGGTGCTCACCGGCCGATGAGCGGGGCGAAGGGGCGGCCGGCCAAGGCGACCGGCAAGCGGCTGAACATCGGCGCGGTGCGGAGCACGTTCGCGCCCTGGAACGACCCGGCGGCGACACCCCTGGTGCGCTTCCAGAACGTCACCAAGCGGTTCGGCGACCAGACGGCGGTCAAGGACGTCTCGCTGGACATCTATCCCGGCGAGTTCTTCGCCCTGCTGGGCCCGTCCGGCTGCGGCAAGACCACACTGATGCGCATGCTGGCCGGGTTCGAGACGCCGAACGCCGGGACCATCACCCTGGCCGGCCAGGATCTGGCCGGCATCCCGCCGCACCAGCGGCCGGTCAACATGATGTTCCAGTCCTACGCCCTGTTCCCGCACCTGAGCGTCGAACAGAACATCGCTTTCGGGCTCAAGCAGGAAGGCCTGCCCAGGGCCGAGATCGCCGCCCGCGTCGTCGAGATGCTGGAGCTGGTCAAGCTGAAGCCCTTCGCCCGCCGCAAGCCCGACCAGCTGAGCGGCGGCCAGAAGCAGCGGGTCGCCCTGGCCCGCGCCGTGGCCCGCAAGCCGCAGATGCTGCTGCTCGACGAACCCCTGGGCGCCCTCGACAAGAAGCTGCGCGAGGAGACCCAGTTCGAACTGATGGACCTGCAGGTCGAGCTCGGCATGACCTTCCTGATCGTCACCCACGACCAGGAAGAGGCCATGGTCATGGCCGACCGCATCGCCGTCATGCGCGAGGGCGAGATCGCCCAGATCGGCCGGCCCGAGGAGGTCTACGAGACCCCCGCCAACCGCTACGTGGCTGAGTTCCTGGGCGACGTGAACCTGTTCAACACCACCGTCTCGGCCATCGAGCACCCGATGGCGCGGCTGTCGACGGCCGGGGCGGCCGAGGGCTTCTACGTCCTCGACGACGACTGCCCGCCGGCCGGCACGGCGGTGAACCTGGCCGTCCGGCCCGAGAAGATGCGCATCGGCCTGGAGCGGCCGCCGGCCGGAACCCACAACGTGCTGGCCGGCGAGATCTGGGACATCGGCTACACCGGCGACTGGACCAACTACATTGTCGAGCTGCCGGGCGAGAAGCTGATCCGGGTGGCCCGCGCCAATGCCAGCCGAATCGTCGAGCGCCCCATCGGCTGGGACGACAAGGTCTGGGTCACCTTCGCCGACGACGCCGGCGTGGTGCTGACCCGATGAAGACGAAGGGGGCGACGACCCCCTGGCCGAAGCTCTCGGCCCTGATCCCCTACGCCTGGCTGCTGGTCTTCTTCGCCCTGCCCTTCCTGCTGGTCGCCCGGCTGTCGCTGTCCGACAGCGCCCTGTCGATCCCGCCCTACACGCCGCAGATCGACTGGAGCGGCGGCATCGAGGGCCTCAAGGTCTTCTTCGCCGCCCTCGACTTCGACACCTACAAGCAGCTGGGCAGCGACAGCCTGTACGCCGAATCCTATGTCTCGAGCCTCAGGTTCGCCGCCGAGGGCACGATCCTGGCCCTGCTGGTCGGCTACCCGATGGCCTACGGCATGGCCCGCTGCAAGCCGGCCACCCGCAGCCTGCTGCTGATGCTGGTGATCCTGCCGTTCTGGACCAGCTTCCTGATCCGGGTCTACGCCTGGGTCGGCATCCTGAAGCCGCAGGGCCTGCTCAACGCCGGCCTCGGCCTCGTCGGCCTGCCGCCCACCGACCTGCTCTACACGCCGGCGGCGGTGCAGATCGGCCTGGTCTACAGCTACCTGCCGTTCATGGTGCTGCCCCTCTACGCGGTGCTGGAGAAGCTTGACTACACCCTGCTGGAGGCCGCCGCCGACCTCGGCTCGCCGCCGTGGAAGAGCTTCTGGCAGGTGACCTTCCCGCTCTCCATCCCCGGAGTCATCGCCGGCTCGCTGCTCTGCTTCATTCCCATGGTCGGGGAGTTCGTCATCCCCGACCTGCTGGGCGGTCCGGGATCGCTGATGATCGGCCGCTCAATCTGGATGGAGTTCTTCGCCAACCGCGACTGGCCCTTCGCCTCGGCCGTGGCCGTGGTCCTGCTGCTGACCCTGGTCGTCCCGATCGTCCTCTACCAGCGCCAGCAGGTGAAGGCGCTGGAGGCAGGCCAATGAAGCGCGGCCCCTCGGCCTTCAACCTGGTCAGCCTGACCCTGGGTTTCGCCTTCCTCTACCTGCCGATCCTGCTGCTGGTCATCTGGTCGTTCAACGCCAGCAAGCTGGTCACCGTCTGGGGTGGTTTCTCGACCAAATGGTACGGGGCGCTGTTCCAGAACGACCAGCTGATGGCCGCCGCCTGGGTCACCCTGAGGGTCGGGCTGATCAGCGCCACCCTGGCCACGGTGCTGGGAACGCTCGGCGCGGTCGCCCTCACCCGCCATGGCCGCTTCCGGGGCCGCACCCTGTTCTCGGGCATGAGCTACGCGCCGCTGGTCATGCCCGAGGTCATCATGGGCCTCAGCCTGCTGCTGCTGTTCGTCGCCCTGAAGATCGACCGCGGCTTCCTGACCGTCACCCTGGCCCACACCACCCTGACCATGGCCTATGTCGCCGTCGTCGTGCAGTCGCGCCTGGCCACCTTCGACCGCGATCTCGAGGACGCCGCCCAGGACCTCGGCGCCACCCCGACCAGCGCCTTCTGGCAGATCACCCTGCCCAACATCTTCCCGGCCATCCTGGCCGGCTGGATGCTGGCCTTCACCCTGTCGCTCGACGACCTGGTCATCGCCAGCTTCACCAGCGGGCCGGGCTCGACCACCCTGCCGATGCGCATCTACAGCCAGGTGCGGCTGGGGGTCTCGCCGGAAATCAACGCCGTCTGCACCCTGCTGATCGGGGTGGTGGCGTTGGGGGTGATCTGTTGGTCGATCGGCATGAAGTGGCGGGCCGTCGCCAGGCCCTCGACCTGAGCCCGGCGACCTGACAGCTATTTCAGCAACAGCTGGCCCTGCTTCTGGACCTTGTCCCGCACCTTGCCGGCCAGCATCCCGAGGATGCCCGGCAGGACGATGTCGATGCGGATCTCCTGCTCGAACACATGCAGCGCCCCGGTCACCGTCTGGCCCATGGCGATAGCTGTGAAGTTCATCGTGTCGCCGGTCCAGGTCTTGGTCACCTGCGCCTGGCCGCCGCCGGCCAGCTGCTGCTCGATCTTGCCGAAGCCCTGCTCGATGCGGTTGCGGGCCTCGGCCTTGCCCAGCTGGTGCGGCAGGTTGATCGTCAGGGGCTTGGACATGGGCTTTCAGGGCTCTCGGCTAAGGTCGGCGTTTGATCGCATGTGGGCGCCCGCGCTCGCGCCGGCAAGCGCGCCTCTCTAGCGCGGAGGCCGGCGCGCCGGTTCCGCAAACGCCGATCGGGCCGGATCGGGGCTCACGCGCCGGCGGCGCTTGTGGCTCACCGCGCCATCGGGCAAATCCCCCTCGTGGCCTTCACCGAACCCTTCTTCCTGCTGATCTTCGCGCCCCTGACGCTGCTGGCCTTCCTGGCCGTGGCGCGCGGCTGGGGACGCGAGGCGGCCCTGGGCGTGCTGTTCGCCGCCTCCTGCCTGTTCTACGCCAGCTACGGCCTCAAGGTCTTCTCGCTGATGGCGGCGGGCACCCTGATCAACGGCGCCATCTGCATCGCCCTTGTCCGCCTGCCCCGCTCGCGCACGGGCCTGCGCAACGGCCTGTTCTGGAGCGGCCAGGCCTGGAATATCGGCGCCCTGGCCCTCTTCAAGTACCTCGCCCCGGCCCTGGGCGCGACGCATGGGATCGAGGGCAGCGCCATCCCCGTCGGCATCTCCTTCTACACCTTCCAGCAGGCGGTGCTGCTGGTCGACGCTCTCAACCACGACCGGCGGGTGTTGCAGTACCTGCCCGCCGACCGGCCGGTGCGGGCCTTCGTCCGGTTCGGCGCCTTCCACACCTTCTTCCCCCAGCTGGTGGTCGGGCCGATCACCTACATGTCCGAGTTCGGCCCCCAGGCCCTGCAAAAGGGCTTCGGCCGGTTCAACCGCACCGACCTGGAGGTCGGCATCGCCCTGATCGCCATCGGCCTGTTCAAGAAGGTGGTCATCGCCGACTCGCTGGCCCGGATCACCGACCCCGTCTTCGGCGGCCTGGCGCAGGGCATCCCCGCCACCAGCGTCCACGCCTGGCTGGCGGTCTTCGGCTATTTCGCCCAGCTGTACTTCGACTTCTCCGGCTACAGCGACATGGCTCTTGGCCTGGCCCGGCTGTTCGGCATCCGCCTGCCGATCAACTTCGACAGTCCCCTGCGGGCGTCCAGCATCGCCGACTTCTACCGCCGCTGGCACATCACCCTGACCCGGATCATCGGCCGCTTCCTGTTCACCCCCCTGTCGGTCTGGGGGACGCGTTTTTCCGTGCGCAAGCGACTGCCGGGCCCTGCCGCCCGGGCCCTGTCGGCCTGGCTGCCGATGCTGGTCAACTTCCAGGTCATCGCCCTGTGGCACGCGGCCCTGCCGACCTTCTTCCTGTTCGGCCTGATCCACGGCCTGTGGTTCATCCTCGAGACGGAGGTCAGGCGGTCCCGGCCCTGGCGCCGCTTCAGGACGGCGACGAGCGACCGCCTGCGCCTGCGCCTGGGCCAGGCGTTGACCATCCTGCCGCTGATGCTGACCTTCGCCCTGTTCCGCTCGCCCGAACTGCAGGCCTTCGGCGGGCTCCTCCGGTCGCTGGTCCCGACCGGCCCGGTCGCCATGGACTGGGTCGGGGCGGCGCAGGTCGGCGCCGCCTTCGCCGTCATCTGGCTGGCCCCCAACTCTCAGGAACTGCTGCGCCGCTACCGGCCCGGCATCCGGACCTGGGACAACGTCTCGACCACCCCGCCGCCCCTGCGCCTGGAATGGCGCCCGACCCTCCCCTGGGGCCTGTTCACCGCCGCCCTGCTGCTCAGCGCCCTGGCCCTGGTCAGCTACAAGGCGCCCTTCATCTACCTGGGCTACTGAGATGGACGCCTGGACACGCCTGCGCCGAAGTCGCCTCGCGGGCCCGCGCTGGCCGGGCCGCGCCGCCTATCTGGTCGCCGCCGGCGCCGCCCTGGCCGGGGCGCTGGCCGTCTTCGGATTCATCGCCATCGTCGACCCCCACGACCTCTATCCCTGGGGCGCCCGCCCGCATCTGGCGGAGACGACGCTCGCCGGCCAGGCCCAGGCCGATGTGCTCAACGTCGCCACCAACGGCGATTTCGACGCCCTGCTGGTCGGCGCCTCCTCCGCCCAGCAGTACGAGGGGCCCGATCTCGCCCGCCACCTCGGCGGCGTCCGTCGCGGCTACGCCATCATCTACCTGGGGGCCCAGCCGCGCGATCTGGCCGTGGTGCTGGACCGGGTGGCAAGCGCCCCGAACCTCAAGCGCGTCGTGCTCAGCTACGACCTCGGCTACCTGCTGCCGATGCACCGGATCCAGGGCGACTTCCCCAGCGCCCTCTACGACGACAGCCCGCTCAACGATCCGGGCGCCTTCAGCCTCACCTCGCTGGAACTGTCCTGGCGGCTGGCCACGCGCCAGAGCTACGAGAACCGCCGCTGGGACATCGCCCCGCTCCGCCGTGGCCTGGCGGAAAAATATCGCAACAGCCGCACCCCCAGGATCGCCGCCATCTATCGGGGCTTCATCGCCCAACAGAAGGGACGCCTTGACGCGCCCACCAGCCTGACCTGCCGGGACTTCGAGGCCAACGGCCTGATCGCTCGCCTCGCCGGCCGGCTGCAGGCCCGCGGCGTGCGGCTGGACGTCGTCATCCCGCCCTACAGTTACGCCGCCTATTCCGACCTCAGCCGCGCCGAGCGCAACGACCGCCTGCGGGGCCAGCCGGCCCTGGCCGCCTTCCTGCAGGCGCGCCGCTGCATGATCGCCGCCGTGGCGCCATTTCCCGGGACCCGCGTTCATGGCTTTGACCTCGACGCCGACATCGTCGAGGACATGGCCAACTATTGGGATACGACCCATCTCTACGGCCCCGTGATCGGCCGCCGCATCCTGGGAGACATCGACCGTGGCGATCACGTGCTGACCACCGAAACGTTCGAGCCCTACGCGCGGGAGATGCGGCGCCGGGTGGTCGCCTGGGACTACCGCAATTCGGCGATGACGCCGTGAGGGCGCCCGCGGCCCTGCTGGCCCTGGCGTCCGTGGTCTGCCTGCTTGCGGCCGCCGCCTGCAGCCGGGCCGAAACGCCGTTGCTGGTCCCAGGCATCGTCGATCCCCGCCCCGACAAGGCCGCCTGGGCCGGCCTGCCGCGCCTGCCGGTCGAGCGCGGGGTGATCTTTCGCGGCCAGGCCGGGGTGTCGGGCTACAACATCCACAACTACCTCGACCATGACGGCCGCCAGTTCGTCGTCATGTGGACCTCCTCGCCGATCAACGAGGGGGAGGCCGGCTCGCGGGTGATGCGTTCGGTCAGCGGCGACGGCGTGACCTGGGCCCCGGCCAGCTTCATCACGCCCCGGCCCCCGGCCGGCAAACGCTATTTCGCCCGGGGCTTCTGGCGGCGCGGCGAGCAGACCCTGGCGCTGGTCTCGGTCGACCGGGAGGGCGACTTCTTCGGACCGGACCTGCAGATGCTGGCCTTCGAGGCGCGGGGCCCCGTCGACCAGCCCTGGGCCCTGCTGGGGGTCATGTCCGCCAACACCATCACCAACTTCTCGCCCCAGAAGCTGCCCGACGGCGCGTGGCTTGAGTCCAGCCGCGACAGCGGCATGCGCCTGGGCTTCATCAAGGGCGGCGTCTCGGCCTGGAACGCCTGGAGCGCCATCTCCGTCCCGCCGCCGGCCAGTCGCGC
This sequence comes from Caulobacteraceae bacterium, assembly GCA_004144935.1. Classification (GTDB taxonomy): domain Bacteria; phylum Pseudomonadota; class Alphaproteobacteria; order Caulobacterales; family Caulobacteraceae; genus Caulobacter. Next base: position 9,857 of record SDZP01000109.1, read on the forward strand.
AGCTCCCAGCGGGCGGCCGGCGGCGGGACGGAGATGGCGCTCCAGGCGTTCCAGGCCG
>SDZP01000508.1 GCA_004144935.1 Caulobacteraceae bacterium
CGGCGGGGCGGGCCGCAACCAGGTCGCCGCCGGCTACGTGGTCTACGGCCCCCAGGTGACCCTGGTGCTGACCCTCGGCGACGGGGTGACCGCCTTCACCCTCGACCCCGAGACCAACGCCTGGACCCTGACGGCGCAGCGCATGACGGTCCCGGCCCGCACCGGCGAATACGCCATCAACGCCTCGAACCACCGCCACTGGGCCCCGCCGGTGCAGCGCTACGTCGACGAACTGCTGGCCGGCAAGGAGGGTCCGCGGGGCCGTAACTTCAACATGCGCTGGGTCGGCTCGATGGTGGCCGACCTGCACCGCATCCTGACGCGGGGAGGGGTCTTCCTCTACCCCTGGGATCGACGGGAACCCGACCGGGCCGGCAAGCTTCGCCTGATGTACGAGGCCAATCCGATGAGCCTGCTGGTCCGCGAGGCCGGCGGCGCGGCCTTTGACGGCGTCACGGACATGCTCGACGTCGAGGTCACCGGCCTGCACCAGAGGGTGTCGGTGATGATCGGCTCGGTCGAGGAAGTCGACCACCTCAAGGCGCTGCACGCGGCCGTCTGAGGTCTATTTCTTGGCGGCCTTGTGGACCGGAAGCAAGGTGACCAGCAGCACCCGGAAGTCGTAGTTCGCCCCGCTGACCCGCACGCTGAAGGCGATGTCCTCTTCCGGCGTATGGACGGCGAATTCGAACTGGTCGGCCTCCCGAGGCAGCCGCCAGTGGATCTGGATATAGCCTTTGGTGCAGCTGAAGCGGATGAAGCCCTCGGCGGCGATCCCCTCCTCGGTGGAGATGCTGGTCCACTTTCCGGACCCCTGCTTGGCGACGATGGCGCCGGTCTTGGGCGGTCCCGGCGCGGCCCAGCTACCCTGAACATTCAGGCCGTCCTCGATGGCCAGCAGCTCCTGGGTATGGTTCTGCAGCACGACGTCGACCTGGCGCTGGACACGCATTTCAGCCCTTCCTTCGCGGCGGCAGGGCCGGGGACAGGGTTACCAGGGCCGTCGGGCTGGCGGGTGACTCCTCGTAGATCAGCAGGCGGTAGTCGAACTGCCGGGGATTCACCTCCCGCTCCATGTGGAAACGCCCCACCCAGGGCAGCGCCCAGTGGAGTTGCACCATGCCCAAAGTCGAGGCCAGCCGCACAAAGCCTTCGCACCCCAACTGCAGCTGTTCAGAGGCGCAGGTCAGGCTGGCGGCGCTCTGGGCCGGAATGTTGCCGCCCTTGGCGATCAGCCCGAAGTCGGACTTCCAGCCGCCATGGATGATCTCCGCCGCCTCCACGGTGAGGGCGGACGGCGTGCTGTTCTGTATGACCAGATGGACGCTTCTGTAGACTGGCATGGCCGACCCCTGTTGGCGTCGGCTACTCGCGCCGGCTCTCGAGCATGGTGGCCAGGATGATCACCGCGTCGGGATGGCGGTCGTCGATGACGATATCGAAGCGCAGGCCGGTGACATCCTCGCGGACCACCTCGAACGGGCCGGCCCAGGGAAGCGACCAACGCAGGAGCGGATAACCGTGCGAGGTGCCGAACCGGACGTAGGCGGAGGTGCCGGTGCCCAGCGCCGTGGAGACGCTCGTGAACTCCACCGCCGACTGTTCACCAACCAGCATCCCCTGGGTTGGGCCCTGCTTCTCGGCCCAGGTTCCGGACAGCACCGCGAACCCCTGTACGGTGAGGTTCTCGTTGGTGCTGTTCTGCAAGACGAGCTTTACGCTCCGGTACACCTGGGCGGTCGCCATGATTCCACCAGTTCCTGTGTTTGCTTTCAAACAACTCTAGATTATGTGTTGTTCCTGTCCATTCAAAACCGCCGTGCCTGCACGTAGGCGGCGTCCAGATCGGCGTCGGTGAAGTCGGCCGAGGCCATTTCGCAGCCGACGAAGGTGGCGTGGGCCATCTTCGCCCCCTTGAAGCTGCTCCCGGCGAATCGGCAGCCCAGGAAATGGGTCTCCCGCAGATCGGCGCCGGAGAGGTCGGCCGCCGCGAAATCCAGGTCCTGGAAACTCGCGCTGGTGAGCATCGCGCCCGAAAGGTTCAGCCGCTGGGCCGAGCCGTTCGCCACCCTGGCGTGGGAAAGGTCGGCCTTCCCGGCCTCTGCATCGTCGAGTTGGCAGCGGTCGAGCATCGCGCCCCCGAGATCGGCTCCGGT
>SDZP01000509.1 GCA_004144935.1 Caulobacteraceae bacterium
GGGCGTGTGGATGGTGGCCAGGCAGACCCGCAGGCCGCCATGTACGCCGGGCTGTTCGGGCGCGGCCAGCATCATCACCGGACCCCGGGCGCCGTCCTGGCTTTGGGCGGCGGTGAGTTCCGCCAGGAACTCGGTGTGGCCCGGGAAGCCGAAGCCTGCGGCGTAGAGCGGGGCCTTGGCGATGGGGGCGGTGATGATGGCGCTGACCGCGCCGGTCAGGGCCAGGCCGACCGCCGTCTCGATCCAGCCGATCACAGACTTCGCATAGCCGGGCGAGGGCTGGCCGGCGACCACCGGGGACGACATCGGCTGATGCAGCACGGGGATGGCGCTGGCGAAGACCCCGGCCGCCTCGACCGGGCTGCCGATGACCTGCACCGGCGTCGCCATGGCGCCTGGAGCCGAGCGCAGGCAGCCGGCGTCACCAACCACGAAGAATGGCTGGCCCTCGGCGCGCAGGGCGTTCCAGGCCTTGACGATGATCTCCGCGCCGATGCCGGCCGGATCCCCCAGGGTGACGGCGAGAGGCCGACCGGTCACCGGTTTTCGATCGTGGCCTGCATCCTCAGGTCACGCATCACGCGCTTGGAGACCATGTCCAGTTGCTGGCTGAACAGGCGACGCTCGATCTGTTCGGCGGTCGGGGCGCCGGCGGCGGAGCGTTTACCGCAGACCATGACCAGGTGGACGCCGGCCTCGCTGCGGATCGGCGTGGCCGACAGCTGGCCTTCGGGGGTGTTGGCGGCCGCCTCGGCGAAGCCGCCGGTGAGGCTGGAGATTTCCATCTCGCCCATGTCGCCGGCAACGACCGGCGGGGCCTGGCCGGCCTTGGTCTCCAGGTCGGCGCAGGTGGGGTTCAGGGCCCGCAGCCTGGCCAGCGACTGGGAGGCGGCGTCGACGGCCGCCTGGTCGGCGCCCGGGTCGAGAGCGACGGCGGCCTGCTTGAGGGTGATCAGGTTGGAGGCGGCGCCCGCCCGCTTGTCCCGCACCAGGATGACGTAGACGCCGTCCTGGGTGGGGATCGGCGGCGAGATCTGGCCGGGGCGCACCGAGTCGAGCACCGCATCGACTTCCGGCGGCATCTCGCCCGGCGAGACCCAGCCGGCGTCGCCGCCGGAAGCGGCGGTCGGCGAGGAGGAGAACTGGCGGGCCACCTGGGGGAAGGGCGCGCCCTGCTGCAGCTGGGCGATCAGCGACTGGGCGCCGTTGAAGGCCACGTCGGGCCCCCCGACGCGAGCGTTGTCGATGAAGATCTCGCTGACCTGGTACTGCGGCTTGCTGGCCGCCTCGGCGATGCGCTTCTGGGCGGCGCTGACCTGATCGCGGCCGATGCGAAGGCGGCTGCCGTAGCGGCCGCGCATGTACTGCTGCCAGCTGTACTCGATGCGGGCCTGCTCGCGGTAGGTTTCACGGCCGATGCCCTGCTGGGCCAGCTGGGCGTAGAACTGGTCAACCGGGATCTTGTACTCGCTCTGGATGGTCTCGCCGATGACTTCGTCGATCTCCGGATCGGTGGCGATGATGCTGGTCTTGTTTTCCTTCTCGACCCGGCGAAGCTCCTGGCGCTTCAGCCGCTCCTCGATCAGCTGGCGCTGGGCCTCGGCCTGCAGCTGGGGCAGGGTCTCGGCGGTCGGCTGGAAGCCGGTGGTCAGCATGACCAGCTTCATGCGCTGCACGAGGTCGTAGCTGGAGATGATGTCGTCGTTGACGATGGCGGCGACGCCCTCGGCGAAGTCCGGCTGGATCGCGGCGGGCGCGGCCGGAGCCTCCTGCGCCAAGGCGGCCGGAGTCATGCCGGCCGTGACCAGGGCGATGACCGAAACCGTGGCCAGGATCCTGCCCGTTACCTTTAGCGTCGGATACAAATTCGTCGTTCCCATAGTGCAAGTCCGCCGGCGCGTTGTGCGCTCGACGGGGAAGGTCATCGCCTGTAGCCTTTATCGCCCAATGTGGCGAGCGTTAGGCGCAGGACCACCGCGTCCGATGGTCCCAGGGACCGGTTGAAGGTCTCTTCGTGGATCCAGACCACGGCCAGGTCGAGGCAGTCGTCGCGGTAGAAGGCGCCCAGCTCCTGGCGGCGCCAGACGTCGTTCTCGATATCCCAGACGCCGGCGGTGGTGACGCCGAAGGTCTTGGTGACCAT
>SDZP01000110.1 GCA_004144935.1 Caulobacteraceae bacterium
GTCTTCAACCGCCTGATGCCCACGCCGAACCAGCTGGATCGCAAGCTGGAGGGCCTGGCGATCTCGCAGGCCGACATGCTCGAACTGCACCATGGCGGCCGCACCGAGGACGGCGTGCGCGAGAACATCCGCGTCGGCATCCGCTACACCCAGGCCTGGATCGAGGGTCGCGGCGCGGTGCCGCTCTACAACCTGATGGAAGACGCCGCGACTGCCGAGATCTGCCGCACCCAGCTGTGGCAATGGGTGCGACTGGAGGCGGCGCTCGACGACGGCCGCGACCTGACCAGCCAGCTGTTCGTCAGCTTGCTGACGGATGAGATGGCGGGCCTGCGCCGCGACTTCCCCTCGCCCCGGCTGGAGGAGGCCGCGCAGCTGTTCGTGCAGATGGTGCTGAGCGACACCCTGGAAGAGTTTCTGACCCTGCCGGCGTACCAGCTGATCGACTGATGGGTCCTCCCCGACGGGGCAGGAACCGCAGCTATTTCTTCTTCTTCGCCAGGTTCAACGCCACCGCCGCCCGCACCAGCGCCTTGAACGCCGTCTCGTCCACCATCGTCCCTTCCGCAATATCGATCGCCCGCCGCGTATTTCCCTCCAGGCTGGAGTTGAACAACCCGGCCGGGTCAGGCAGCGAGGCCCCCTTGGCGAAGGTCAGCTTGACCGCCGCCTTGTAGACCTCGCAGGTGGTGAGGATGCCGCCATGCTCGAACACCGGCACGCCGCGCCATTTCCAGGTCTCCTCGACCTGCGGATCGGCCTCATGGATGAGCTTTCGCAACCGGGCGAAGGTCTCGCCGCGCCAATCGGGCAGGGACTCGATCTTCAGGTCGATCAGCTGGGAAGGGGTGGGTCCGTCGGTCATCGTCTCTCTCACATCTTCTCGCCGGGCAGGCGCGCGGCCTGTTTCACCCAGTCGCTGAACTGCGCCTCGTCCAGCTCACCCTCATGGATATCGAGGTAGCGGACATTCTTCTGTTTGGAGCTTCCCGGCGGCATCGGCGTCATGGCCTCGCCCTTGAAGAAGGCGACCTTCACGTACCGGTTGAAGCAATGGAAGCTGAGAAACCACAGCCCCTCCTCGACCCCGTAGAAGGGCGAATTCCACTTCACCGCCTTTTTCACGCCGGGAACGGCCGCCTCGATCAGGGCGTCGAGCCGCGCGCCGAGCGGCCGCTTCCAGTCCGGCATGGCGGCGATATAGGCCTGCACCGGCCCGTCGCCGTAGCCCTTGGTGAGCTGCGGATTGCCGCCGGAGAGGCGCCTGGGCTCGCTCACCCCGGCCTCCGGGCCTTCAGGACATAGGGCAGGGCGAAGAGGTAGAGGCCGCTGACCAGCAGCAGGATCAGGGGCACGAGGGCAAGCAGCCCCACCCACCAGGGTGGCTGTCCGCCGACCGTCATGGCGACAATGTAGGTGATGACGCCAAGGGTGAAGGCGATGGAGATCCAGCGGTGGCTGGTGCGGATCAGGCTGCTCATGTCGTCCTCCCGTCTAGTCCAGGCCGTCCAGGACCTGCTCGAGTTTTCCAAGGAAGTTCGGCCAGCCCTGCAGCGCCCCGCCGTAGGCCTGGCGCTGGTTGGGCCGGAAGCCGGCCTGCTCGACCCGCAGATGGGTCCCGGCGGCCGTCGGGGTCAGGGTGAAGGTGACCACGCTGGTCAGGTCGAAGGCCGGGTCCTCGTGGCGATAGTCCCAGCTGTAGGCCAGAGTGCGGCCGGGCTCGACGGTCAGCACCTGACAGTCAAGCACCCCGCCCCATTCGCCGCTCATGTTGAAGCGGTGGCCTGGGGTCGGCGCGAAGTCGTTCTTCATCAGCCATTCCTCGATGAGGTGCGGCTGGGTCAGCGCCCGCCAGAGCTTCTCCGGCGCATGGCCGATGTCGCGCTCGACGACGACCGAGCGGGTTTGGGCGTCACTCATTGGTCCATCCTGTTCAGCAGGTCTTCGAGGCCGTCGAGCTTGCGATGCCAGAACCGGCGCATCTCGTCGGTCCAGTCGTTGAGGGCGGTGAGGCTTTCCGGCCGGGCGCTGTAGTGGGTCAGGCGGCCCTCCGGCCGATCCTTGACCAGGCCGGCCTGTTTCAGCACCCCCAAGTGTTTGGAAACCGCCGGCTGCGAGACCCCGGCCCGGGCGGTGATGAACCCGACCGTCTGCTCGCCCTCGCGGCACAGACCCTCGAAGATCGCCCGCCGGGTCGGATCAGCGAGGGTTCGAAACAGCTGGTCGGTGACAAGGGACATGAAGATAGATAACTCGTTGGCTATGGATAATCGTATAACTGTGTAGCTATGGGTTCGTCAAGCAGGAAGGATTTCCGCTTGGCGCCAAAAGCCCTCCCCCTCGAGGGGGGAAGGTTGGATGGGGGTGTTCGCTCGGTGCTCGCGGATGCGCACGAGAGGCGTCAGCGCCCTCTTTCAACTTCGCTTATGGGCCGGTGCGAACACCCCCATCCCCGACCCTTCCCCCCTTGAGGGGGAAGGGAGTTTCTCCCGCTGGCGTCCACGCCCGCACTCCCCCTACACTCCACCCCATGGGGCGAGACTGGAAACGGCTGCTGATCTACGGCCTGGCGCTGGGGGCGGGGACGCTGGCCCTGCAATGGCTCGACTACAACCGGCTGGCCCGCACCCATTCGGGCGACTTCTACATCGTGGCGACGGCGCTGGGCTTCCTGGCGCTCGGCGTCTGGGTCGGAACGCGGCTGCTGGCGGGCCCCAGGTCGGCGCCGTTCGACGGTAACCCGAAGGCCCAGGCGGCGCTCGGGATCAGTCCCCGAGAACTGGCTGTGCTGCGGGAACTGGCGGCCGGCCATTCCAACAAGGAGATCGCCGACCGGCTGCACGTCTCGCCCAACACGGTGAAGACCCACATCGCCCGCCTGTTCGAGAAGCTGCAGGCCCGGCGCCGCACCGACGCCATCGCCCGGGCCCGTGAGCTGGGCCTGGTGCCGTAGCATCCGCCCCCTCCCTCGAAAAAAACGGGGATGAAGGCGAAAATCACCCTTTCGGGCGATTGGCGGGTCCGGTTTTCCCGGCCCTTCTGACGGCCTAATCTCAAGCCAAGGGGAGGCTGCCATGCTCCGTAATCTGCTGGTCTTCGGCGTCATCGCCGGTGTCATCGTCGGCGCGCCCATGCTCATCATGACCCTCGCCAGCGGCGGCAAGACGCTGTTCGAAGGCGGCATGGTGCTGGGCTACGCCATCATGCTGGTCGCCCTCAGCACTGTCTTCATCGCCATCAAGCGACAGCGCGACGTGGACGGCGGCGGGGTGATCCGGTTCTGGCCGGCGCTGGGCCTCGGCCTTGGCATTACCCTGGTGGCCGGCGTCTTCTATGTCGGCTGCTGGGAGCTGGCCCAGGCGATCAGCGGCGTCGATTTCCCGACCGTCTATGCGCAGGGCACGCTGGCCAGGATGAAGGCCGACGGGGCCAGCGCGGCCGAACTGGCCGCCACCGCCGCCGAGATGAAGACGTTCGCGGTGATGTACGCCAACCCGCTGTACCGCATTCCGATGACCCTGGTGGAGATCCTGCCGGTCGGACTGCTGGTCTCGCTGGTCTCGGCAGCCCTGCTGCGCAACAGCCGCTTCCTGCCGGCGCGCCGGCTCGCCGCCTAAGCCGCCAACCAAAAGCCCGGTTTGTGCGTAACTATGGGGTCAGTCTCAAGGATACCCCCCATGCTCCGACGCTCCTGGCTGGCGGCCCTCGCCGTCATCGCCCTGCTGGTTCCGGCCGCCGTGTTGGCCAAACCCCTGCCGAAGACCCAGACCGCCGTGTTCGCCGGCGGCTGCTTCTGGTGCATGGAGCATGACATGGCCGGCATCCCGGGGGTCATCAAGGTCGAGTCCGGCTACACCGGCGGCCACGTCAAGAACCCCAGCTACCGCGATGTCACCAGCGAAAAGTCCGGCCACTACGAGGCGGTGCGGGTGACCTACGATCCGGCCCGGTTGCAGTACGACTACCTGCTGTTCCGCTACTGGAAGCTGGTCGACCCGACCGACGCCGGCGGCCAGTTCTGCGACCGCGGCCCGTCCTACCGCCCGGCGGTGTTCGTCGCCAATCCCGAGCAGCGGAAGATAGCCGAGGCGTCGCGCAGCAAGGCGGCCGCCAAGCTCAAGCGCGGCAAGATGGCCACGCCGATTCTCGACCTGGGGGCCTTCTGGCCGGCCGAGGCCTACCACCGCGACTACGCCAAGCGGAACGCGGCGGCCTACTACGCCTACCGCGCCGGCTGTGGCCGCGACGCCCGGCTGCGAGCGGTCTGGGGCAACTAGGCTCTACTTCTTTTTCGGCTTGGGCTTCAGCTTGCCGGAGATTAGGGCGAAATCTTCCCGGGCGACGCTGGTGATGATGGTCGGCGGCGAGGCGCCCAGGCCCATGGCCACGCCCTTGACGAAGTAGGCGTCGCCCGGTTCGATCTCGATGACGATCGGGTCGGCTCCATCCTTGCGGGCGCTGATCACATGCGTCCCCGGCGCGACCTCCATGACCAGGTACTGGCCGGAATACAGGGTGCCGATGTTGTTGCCGTTGAAGTCAGGGCCGTAGCGGACGTCCAGCGGATAGCCCCCGGCCACGAACACCGATTCCCGATAGACGATGATCTTGCCCATGCCGGCAGCCGGCGCCGTGATCTTGGCCGGGATGATGTCGTCCATCGACTGCTTCGGCGGCGCGCCGGGGGCGACCGTGAGCCCGCCGGGGCCCACCATCACATCGTCGGCCAGCTGGGCCTGGCCGGACAGGCCGGCCGGCGCCTCGATTTCGCTGCCCTTCACCCCGCCGATGGCCCAGACCGAGGCCTTGGACAGGTCGTTGCCGCGCACATGGATCTGCAGGCCGCGCAGGCGGATTTTCTGGCCGCCGAAGTCGATGTAGCGGGGGGCGATATGCATCTCGCCGGGACGCCCGCCGCCCAGCTTGGTGTTTGCGTGGACAATCTGGCCGGCCACCGGCGTTCCGGCCGGGATCACCGTTTGGCCGTTCAGGCTCAGCGGCGCCGACAGGGTCATGGCGACCATGTCGCCGGTCTTGTTGTCGGCGGTGCTGATCACCGCGGTGGTGGCGACGGTGACCGGCGTTCCGGCGGCCACCACCTGGCCGGCGACGGCGGCAGGCGGCGCGGCGGTCTCCCGGGCCAGAGCCGGCGTGGCCAGAACGCCTGCTGCGCAGGCGGCGATTAGAACGACGAACTTCATGAAAACCCCCTTGGAACTGCTGGCGAGCCTGACAGTCCAGCCGGGCCGCGGCAAGCTCGAGGTTGTCGCCGCCCCGGTGGTGCGCTAAAGGCGATCTCGCGTTTCCACTCCGAGCCGACATGATCCTTGGTCTGACCCTCGCTGCTCTCTGCGCCGCCGCTCTGGCGGCTGCGACGGCGCGCGCCCGGACCATGATTATGATGTCGATTAAAACCCCCTCGCCAGGGACGGGAAGGCGCGCGCCGTAACAAGCACCGCCGATGGATCGCAAGATCGCAACCCCGCTCCCTTCACTGGCAGCGGGGTTTTTTGTTGCGCGCCATCGGTCTCCACCAAGGACCCGATGAGATGACAGAGACCCTATCCGAAAGCCCCGCCCGCCATGCCGGCCAGCGGTTCGCCCAGGCCCTGGCCTGGACGCAGCTGATTGCCGTCACCGCCCGGGTGGAGGCGACCCTGCACGCCGCCGGCAGTCTGGAAGACCTGTTCGCCCTCGAGGCCGGCCTCGGCGCGGCCTTCCCGGCCAGGCCGCCGGTCTGTGAGCTCACCTGGGCCGGGGAGGCGAGCGACGTCGAGCCCAGCGGCCTGCGGCTGGCCGCCTTCGACGAGGCCGGCCGGGTGCTGTTGCGCCGCAACTATCTGGTGGGCCAGGCCGACCATGCCAGATGACGCCGAACCGCTCAAACGGCCCGGCGGGGACCGGCTGCACACCTTCGTGGTCGATGTGCATGAGCAGGTCGACACGCTGATCCGGGTGCTGGGGCCGTTCGCCGTGCAGGAGGCGCGCATCACCGGCATCCGGCTGGACCCTGGTCCCGCCGGCCTCTCGATCGCCATCGAGGCCCGCGGCGTCAGCGCCGAGCGGGCGGCGTTGATCGCCCGGCGATTGGACTCTCTGGCGGCGGTTCGTCGCGTTGGGCTCGGCTGGCGCGACGCCCCCTATCCGTTGCCAAAAGAAACGGGTTAGTCTCCGGGCATGGACAAGCCGGTGACCAACCTCGATCCGACCGGGACGCCGGTCTTCAGTCCGGGGCTCGCGGCGCCGCCGCGCCCGCCTTCGAACCCGCTCTTGACCGCCCCGGTGGCCTCGACCCTGGTCAAGTTGGCGGCCCCGAACCTGTTGGGCATGGTCGCGACCACGGCAGTGTCGATCGCCGAGACCGCCTACCTGGGCCACCTGGGCGCCGAACCGCTGGCCGCGGCGGCGCTGGTGCTGCCCTTCATCATGCTGATGGGGATGATGAGCGCCGGGGCCATGGGCGGCGGCGTGTCCTCAGCCGTCAGCCGGGCGCTGGGGGCCGGCAATCCTCAGCGGGCGCGGGACCTGGCGCGGCACGCCTTGGTCATCGGCCTGGCGATGGGCCTGGGCTTCACCGTCGTGCTGAGCCTCCTGGCCGGACCGGTGTTTCACCTGCTCGGCGGTCGGGGCGAAATCCTGCGGCTGTCGATGGCCTATGGCGGTGTCGTCTTCCTGTCGGTCTGGCTGATCTGGCTCAGCAACATGTTCGCCTCGGTGCTGCGGGGGTCGGGCGACATGATCCGGCCCTCGGTGGCGCTGATGGCCATGGCCGCGTTGCAGGTAGTGCTGGGCGGCAGCCTCTGTTTCGGCTGGGGCCCGGCTCCGCGCCTGGGCATCGTCGGGGTCGGCCTGGGCCAGGCCATAGCCGGCGGCGCCGGCGCGACCGTCATGTTCCTGATGCTGCGGTCGAAAGGCGCCAGGGTCTCCCTGACCGTGCGCGGGCCGCTGCGGCGCGAGCTGTTCGCCGACATCCTGCGGGTCGGCGGCCCGGGCATGCTGTCGCCGATCCAGACGGTCGGAGCCATCCTGATCATCACGGCCATCGCCGCGCGCTTCGGGGTGGAGACCCTGGCCGGCTACGGCATCGGCTCGCGCTTGGAGTTCCTGCTTGTGCCCATCGCCTTCTCGGTCGGGGTCGCCTCCCTGCCGATGGTCGGGCTGGCCATCGGGGCCGGCGATGTCGCGAGGGCCCGCAAGGTGGCCTGGACGGCCGGGGCGCTGGGCGCCGTGGGCCTGGGCTCGCTCGGCATCTTCCTGGCCGTCTTCCCGCAGCTCTGGGTCTCCATCTTCACCCGCGATCCCGGGGTGCAGGCGGCCGCGGCCCTGTATCTGCGCTTCGCGGGCCCGGCCTTCATCTTCTTCGGCCTGAGCCTGGCGCTCTACTTCTCCAGCCAGGGCGCCGGCCGGGTCTGGGGCCCGCTGCTGGCCGGCACGGCGCGGCTGCTGCTCATCGCCATCGGCGGCTGGCTGCTGATCCAGTTCAAGGCGCCCAGCTGGGCCCTGTTCGCCCTGGTGGCGGCCGGGATGGTGACCATGGGGACTCTGACCGCGGCCTCCATCGCCCTGACGCCCTGGGGACCGTCAGCGGGACCTCAACCCTCCCGGGTCAAGGTGACGTAGAGCTCCTGCTCGATGATCCACTGGCCGGTCTCCTTGCGCCAGACGGCCAGGTAGTCGCCGCCCAGGGTCTGGTCCTTCCAGCGTCCGACCCAGGTTCCGCGCTCGGCGGCGCGGCGGTCGTCCATGTCGGGCGTCACCGCGATGGGCGTGCGCTCGTAGGCGATGAAGTTCGGGTCGGCGAACTGGGCCGCAAAGGCCTCGACGATCAGCAACGCGCCGCTGATCAAGCCGCCCTCGCCGCCGACCAGATTGGCGTCGGCGACGAAGAAGGGGGCGAGGCGCTGCGCCTCATGGGCGGCAATGAACCGGTTGGTCAGGCGGCGGCGGGCGCGGATAGCGTCATCTGTCGAGGGCATGGCCCCGAGGTTAGCGCGCCCGCTGCCCGCGGCCCAGAGCGGCGGCCCGGAGGTCGGCCAGCATGGCCGGGGTCAGGACCCAGGGCTCGATCAGGTAGCGATAGGCCAGCCGGGCCGGCTGCGAGACCAGGCGGAACAGCCATTCCAGCCCGACCCGGCCCATCCAGCGCGGCGCGGCGACCTGCACACCGGCCTCGTAGTCGAAGGCGGCGCCGACCGGGAAGAAGACCCCCCGCCCGACGCGGCGCTGGTTGGCGGCGATCCAGGCCTCCTGGCGCGGCATGCCCATGCCGACCAGCACGATGTCCGGCCCGAACTCGGCGATGCGGCGCAGGACGGCGTGGTTCTCCAGCCCCTCGACGTTGAAATAGCCATGGTGCTCTTCCAGCCGCACGGTGGGGTGCCGCTCGAGGATGGCCTTGCGGGCCGCCTCGCCGACCCCGGGCGCCCCGCCGACGTGGAAGACGCGCCAGCCGCATTCGGCCGCCCGGGCCCAGAAGGCCTCTCGCCAGTCGAGGTAGGTTGAACGGTGCTCCCGCCCGACCTCCAGGCCCATCAGCCGCGCCCAGGCGATCATCGGCACGGAGTCGATCTGCACCAGGTCGGCGTCTTCAAAGAAGTCGCGCAGCTCCGGCCGGGTGGCCAGCAGCGCCAGGCTGTGGATGTTGTGGTTGGCGATCACCGCGGTGCCGCCGCCGGCCACGAAGGCCTCGGTCGCCGCCAGCATGCTGGCGGGCGTCAGGGCGTCCACCTCGCCGCCCAGCAGACGGAGACGATGGCTGAGGCGGGGCAGGGCGTGTTCCATGGACGACCGGTATAGAGGCCGTCGCTTTCAACGCGGTTAGGAGGCGTGGTTAAGGACCCGCTACCTGAACTTCATCTTCAGTCCGAGGATCACCGCCGAAAGGGCCAGGCAGACCGCGTTGGAGACGACGATCGGCCAGCTTTGCAGCAGGGCGCCGTAGCTGGTCCAGAGCACGAAGCCGGTCACCGTCAGGGCGAACATCCGCAGCGAGACGGACGAGGCGTCCTTCTCCCGCCAGATCTTGAAGATCTGGGGTGTGAAGCTGGTCATGGAGCATATCGCCGCGCCGACGCCCACGGCGTTTATCCAGACCTTGTCCATGCAGGCGGAACGCGAAGTCGCCCCCACTGTTCCGCCGCTGAACCCTAGAACATCATCCGGCCGGCAAGGCGCAGGTTGTAGCGGTCCTCGCCCTCGGCGGTTTCCAGGTCGCCCTCGACGGCCACGTAGCTCATCGGGGTGCCCGCCTTCAGCGAGAAGCCGACGATCACCGCGCCGTCGCCCGGCTCGGTGGCCACCAGGGTGAAGGGGTTGCCGTTCTGGAAGCGGGCCGTGGTGTCGCCGATCTCGCCGGCCAGGTGCTGGCGATAGCCGACGCGGATTTCCGGACGCCACCAGTTGTCGCGGCCGAAGGTGGCGCCGAAGGCCAGCTCGGCGGCGGCCGACAGGCGGCTGCTGGTGCGATCCTCGACGGTCACGCCCAGGCCGATGTCGCCTTCCTCGTCGCGCTCGCCCTCAGCCAGGTAGAGATAATCCAGGCTGACCTGCGGACGGACGTAGAAGCGGCCGAAGCGGGCCTCGTAGGCGACCATGGCGTTGGCCGAACCGGTGAAGCCGCCCCAGTTGGCGCTGGCGGAGCGGAGGACGCCGGCGCTGGTCGAGGTGGCCGGGTCGATGAACCGGCGCTCGCCTTCAAACCAGCCATAGCCGGCCGCGCCGCGGGCCGCGAACAGCCAGCCGCCGACGTTGCGCCGGTAGTAGACGCCGGCTTCCAGCAGGGAGACGTTGGTCTGCTCGCCGATCTGGGCGACGTCGTCCT
>SDZP01000111.1 GCA_004144935.1 Caulobacteraceae bacterium
CCTCTCAGCGGGGCGGGGAGGTGATCCTGGTCGCCGGCATTGGCGGCGGTAGAGAGATCGAGATGAAGCTGCCGGGCTTCTATTCGTTGGACGCCTCGTTGCGTGGGGCGCTTAAGACGGCGCCGGGTGTGGCTTATCTGGAAGACGTGTAGCATCGCCGCTCCTTCTCCCGACAAACGGGAGAAGGGACCAGAAACATCCACGCCCTTGCATTTCCCGCGCATTGCGACTATCTCCCCCGCCCATCACGCACGCGGGCGTTCGGGCCGGCCGGGGAGACATCCCGACCGATCCGTTCCGGTCCTGACCAACCGGTCGGGAATTGCCCGCGGAGGCGATAACCGGAAAAAGGATCCGATACAGACCATGGCTCTGCCTGAATTCTCCATGCGCCAGCTCCTCGAAGCCGGCGCCCACTTCGGCCACCAGACGCACCGCTGGAACCCGAAGATGGACCGCTTCATCTTTGGTTCGCGCTCGAACATCCACATCATCGACCTGTCGCAGTCGATTCCGCTCCTGCACCAGGCCCTGGTGAAGGTGCGTGAAGTCGCCGCCGCCGGCGGCCGCGTGCTGTTCGTCGGCACCAAGCGCCAGGCGTCCGACCCGGTGGCCGAGGCCGCCAAGCGCTGCGCCCAGTACTATGTGAACCACCGCTGGCTCGGCGGCACCCTGACCAACTGGCGCACCATCTCGGGCTCGATCGCCCGTCTGCGCGAGCTGGAAGGCCTGCTGGAAGGCGAAGGCGGCGGCCGCGGCAAGAAGGAACGCCTCAGCCTGCAGCGCGAGATGGACAAGCTCGAGCTGTCGCTCGGCGGCATCAAGGCCATGGGCGGCATTCCGGACATCATGTTCGTGATCGACACCAACAAGGAAGCGATCGCGATCCAGGAAGCCCGCAAGCTGAACATCCCGGTCATCGCCATCCTCGACACCAACTGCGATCCGGACGGCATCACCTACCCGATCCCGGGCAACGATGACGCCGCCCGCGCCATCCAGCTGTACGTCGACCTGATCGCCGACGCCGTCCTCGACGGCATGGCCGCCGGTCAGGCCGCCTCGGGCGTCGACCTCGGCGCCCAGATCGCGCCGATGGAGCCGACCCTGGCCCGTGAGCTGACCCCGGAACCGGTGGCTGAAGACGCCCCGGCCGCCGAAGAGGCCCCCGCCGCCGAAGCCGCCGCGCCGGAAGCGGTCGCCGAGGAGGCACCGGCCGCCGAAGCCGCCGCTGAAGACGCCCCGGCCGCCGACGAACCGGCCGCCAGCTGATTTCGGAGCCCTCCCGGTCTCCGGGAGGGACCTGATCTTTCCCTTCCGCAGCCGGGCCCGCAAAGGTCCGGCTGCATCCCTATTTACGAACTCGAACTGGAGGACTGAACATGGCGGAAGTCACCGCTGCCCTCGTCAAGGAACTGCGCGAAAAGTCCGGCGCCGGCATGATGGACTGCAAGAAGGCGCTCGTCGAAAACAACGGCGACATGGAATCGGCCACCGACTGGCTGCGCTCCAAGGGCCTGTCCAAGGCCGCCAAGAAGGCCGACCGCGCCGCCGCTGAAGGCCTCGTGGCCGTGGCCCTGCGCACCGACGGCGCCGGCATGTCCGGCGCGGTCATCGAGCTGAACGCCGAAACCGACTTCGTGGCCCGCAACGACCTGTTCCAGGCCGCCGCCCGCAAGGTCGCGGCTGTCGCCCTCGGCACCGACGGCGACGTCGAATCCGTGCGCGCCGCCAAGACCGCCGACGGCGAAGTCGTCTCGGACATGGTCACCAACCTGATCGCCACCATCGGCGAGAACATGGCCGTGCGTCGCTCGGCCAAGTTCACCGTCGCCAAGGGCTCGGTCTCGGCCTACGTCCACAACGCCGTCGCGCCGGAACTGGGCAAGATCGGCGTTCTGGTCGCGCTGGAAGGCGATGGCGACCAGGCTACGCTGCAGGAACTCGGCCGCAAGATCGCCATGCACGTGGCGGCCACCAACCCGCTGTCGCTGTCCTCCGAGGACCTCGACCCGGTGGCGGTGGAGCGCGAGCGCGCCGTCCTGACCGAAAAGGCCAAGGAAGAAGGCCGTCCGGAAAACATGATCGCCAAGATCGTGGACGGCCAGATCTCCAAGTTCCAGCGTGAAGTCGTGCTGCTCGAGCAGCCCTTCGTCATGAACCCCGACCAGACGGTGAAGGCGCTGGTCGCCGAAGCCGGTGCGACCATCAAGGGCTTCGTGCGCCTGGGTCTGGGCGAAGGCGTCGAGAAGGCCGAAGCGCCCGACTTCGCCGCTGAAGTGGCCTCGATGACCGGCGGGAACTGATCCGTCTATCAGCCGACTAAAGAGGGCGTCCCCGGTTCACGCTGGGGGCGCCCTTGGTCTATGTAACTAGCGTGACTCGAAGAGGACCTTTGGCATGACCAAGCTGCGTTACAAGAAGGTGCTTCTGAAGGTGTCGGGCGAGGTGCTGATGGGCGAGACCGCCTTCGGCATCGACATGCCGACGGTCGAGGCCGTGGCGCAGGACATCAAGCAGGTGGTCGAGGCGGGGGTCGAGCTCAGCCTGGTCATCGGCGGCGGCAACATCTTCCGTGGCATGGCCGGGGCCGCCAAGGGCATGGAACGGGCCAGCGCCGACTACATGGGCATGCTGGCCACCGTCATGAACGCGCTGGCCATGCAGGACGCGCTGGAGCGCATCGGGGTGCAGACCCGGGTGCAGTCGGCCATCCCGATGCCCACCGTCTGCGAGCCGCTGATCCGTCGGCGGGCCCAGCGGCATCTGGAGAAGGGCAGGGTGGTGATCTTCGCCGCCGGCACCGGCAATCCGTTCTTCACCACCGACAGCGGCGCCGCCCTGCGCGCCGCCGAAATGAACACCGACGCCCTGTTCAAGGGCACCAGCGTCGACGGCGTCTACACGGCCGATCCCAAGAAGGACAAGACCGCCACCCGCTACGACCGCCTGACCTATCACGAGGTGCTGGCCCAGGACCTGAAGGTCATGGACGCCTCGGCCATCAGCCTGATGCGCGAGAACAAGATCCCCATCGTCGTCTTCTCGATCCGCGAGCGGGGCAATCTGCTGAAGGTCCTGCACGGCCAGGGCGTGCACACCGTGATCACCGAAGACTCCTGATATACAACCCGTTCACGCGAGAACCGCGCGGCGGCTTGACGGGATATGAACCCCCGTCCGCTATCGTCGGCGGCGAGAAAAGGAACTGAAAGACCATGGCCAGTGGCGAAAAACCGGTCGTTGCGACCTATGCGAGCCGGATGGACAAGGCGGTCGCCGCCCTGAAGGAAGAGTTCGGCTCCCTGCGCACCGGGCGGGCCTCGGCGGGCCTGCTCGACCAGGTGATGGTCGAGGCCTACGGCAACACCGTGCCGCTCAACACCGTCGCCTCGGTCAGCGTCCCCGAGCCGCGCTCGATCAGCGTCAATATCTGGGACAAGGGCGTCGTCGTCTCGGTCGAAAAGGCCATCCGCTCGGCGGGGCTGGGCCTTAACCCGGTCGTCGAGGGCACCAACCTGCGCATCCCGATCCCGCCGCTGACCGAAGAGCGGCGCAAGGATTTGGCCAAGATCGCCGGCAAATATTCCGAGCAGCAGAAGATCGCCGTCCGCAACGTCCGCCGCGACGCCATGGACGACATCAAGAAGGCCCAGAAGGACGCGGTGATCACCGAGGACGAGCAGAAGAAGCTCGAAACCGGCATCCAGAAGGCCACCGACGAGCATGTCGCCAAGATCGACGAAGCCTTGAAAATCAAGGAACAAGAGATCATGCAGGTTTGATCGTCCGGCTCAGGGACAGGCGAACCGGATGAGACAGGGATCGTGAGGCGAATGCCCCCGAAGGATGGCGTACAGCAGCGGGCGCAAGCTTCGGCCGGTGACCCGGCCGAGGGTCTGCACGTCGCCATCATCATGGACGGCAACGGCCGCTGGGCGAAGCGGCGGGGGCTGCCGCGCACGCTCGGGCACCGCGAGGGCGTCAAGGCCCTGCGCCGCACCGTCGAGGGGGCGCCGGACATCGGGGTCTCCACCCTGACGGTCTTCGGCTTCTCGACCGAGAACTGGCGGCGGCCGATGACCGAGGTCAGCGAGCTGATGAACCTGCTCAAGGCCTATGTGGAGAGCGATCTCGACCGGCTGGCCCGCGAGGGCGTGCGGGTCAGCATCCTCGGCCGCCGCACCGGCCTCAAGCCCGACATCCTCGAGATCATCGAGCGGGCCGAGCGCCGCACCGAACACAACGACCGCTTCCGGCTGCAGGTGGCCTTCAACTATGGCGGCCAGGCCGACCTGGTCGACGCCGCCCGCAAGTTCGCCGAGGCCGTCGCCCGGGGCGAGGCGCGGCCCGAGGACCTCGACGAGCAGATTTTCGAGAGCCACCTCTCCACCTCCGGCGTTCCGGCCCCGGACGTTATTGTCCGCACCAGCGGGGAACGGCGCATCTCCAACTTCCTTCTATGGGAATGCGCCTACGCCGAACTCGTCTTCCAGGACGTCTACTGGCCGGACTACGGTCCCGATCACCTCGCCGCCGCGGTCGGGGAATTCCGCTCACGCGAGCGACGCTACGGCGGAGTGACGACCG
This sequence comes from Caulobacteraceae bacterium, assembly GCA_004144935.1. Classification (GTDB taxonomy): domain Bacteria; phylum Pseudomonadota; class Alphaproteobacteria; order Caulobacterales; family Caulobacteraceae; genus Caulobacter. The sequence continues at coordinate 4,591 of SDZP01000111.1, forward strand.
ATGACGTCCTCGCCACAGGCTAAGACCTTCGACTGGAAGAACCTGCGGGTTCGGCTGATCTCCGCCTTCGCCATCATCCCGGCGGTGGCGCTGGCCGTCTGGCTGGGCGGCTGGACCTACACGGTGCTGATCTGCCTGGTGGGCGCGCTGCTGGCCCGCGAGTGGGGCCGGCTGGTGGCGCCCTCGGCGCCGATCCGGGTCGGCCTGGTCATCGGCATCAGCGTCATCGCGGTCATCGTCATGGCCCATCTGTCGCGCCTGGCCGAGCTGAATCAGTCGCCCAATGTGCAATGGTGGTGGCTGGCGACCTGGGGCCTTGTCGTCGTCGGCTCGCTGCTGACCACCCTGGTGGCCTTCCGCCTGACCGCCCACGTGCCGGACGCCGCCTATGGCGTCATCTACATCGCGCCGGCCGGCATCGGCATGGTCTGGCTGCGCGACATGGACATGGGCGCGGCCTGGAGCGTCTTCCTGTTCGCGGTCACCTGGTGGACCGACATCATGGCCTACATCTTCGGCAACATCTTCAAGGGGCCCAAGCTGTGGCCCCGCTATTCGCCCAACAAGACCTGGAGCGGCTTCTTCGGCGGCCTGGTCGGCGCCGTCCTGACCGCCGTCGTCGTGCTGGCCATCTCGAAAGCCGTCGGCGAGGACTTCATCGGCTATCCGGGCGCCATGCTGATCGGCTTCCTGACCGGGTTGGCGACGATGGGCGGCGACCTGTGGGAATCGATGCTCAAGCGTCGCTTCGGGGTCAAGGACACCGGCGGCCTGATCCCGGGCCACGGTGGCGTGCTGGACCGGGTCGACGGGCTGATGTTCGCAGTCATGGTCGTGGCCGCCGCACGCCTCATCCAGTTCGAATTCTTCGCATGAGCCGCACGGTCACCATCCTCGGCTCCACCGGCTCGATCGGCGTCTCCACCCTCAGCCTGTTCGAGGAGTCCGGCGTCGAGGTCGAGGTCGTCGCCCTGACCGCCGGGCGCAATGTCGAGAAACTCGCCGAGCAGGCCCTGAAGTGGCGCCCGCGCCTGGCGGTGATCGAGGACGAGCGCCAGCTGGCCACCCTGCGCGAGCGCCTGGCCGGATCGGGCATCGAGACCGCCGCCGGCGCGGCCGCCGTCCGGGGCGCCGCCGAGCTGGACGCCGACTGGGTGATGTCGGCCATCGTCGGGGCCGCCGGCCTCGCTCCCACCCTGGCCGCCGCCCGCCGGGGCGCGATCGTGGCCCTGGCCAACAAGGAGAGCCTGGTCTGCGGCGGGCCGGGGGTGCTGGAGGCGGCGCGCCGGGCCGGCGGCACCATCATCCCCGTCGATTCCGAACATTCGGCCATCTTCCAGGTGCTGCAGGACCCCTGCCGCGACAAGGTCGCCCGGCTGATCCTGACCGCCTCGGGCGGGCCGTTCCGCACCTGGACCTACGAGGCCATGCGCGCCGCCACGCCCGAACAGGCCGTCGCCCATCCCAACTGGAGCATGGGCGCCAAGATCAGCGTCGATTCGGCGACCATGATGAACAAGGGCCTGGAAATGGTGGAGGCCAGCTACCTGTTCGCCACCCCGGAGAACCAGATCGACATCGTCGTCCATCCGCAGTCCATCATCCATTCGATGGTCGAATACACCGACGGATCGACGCTGGCCCAGCTGGGGCCGCCGGACATGCGCAGCCCGATCGCCTGCGCCTACGCCTGGCCGGACCGCCTGACCTGGCCGGCCGCGCCGCTGGATCTGGCCGCCATCGGCCAGCTGACCTTCGAGGCCCCCGACCTCAAGCGGTTCCCCGCCATCGCCATCGCCCGCGAGGCCCTGCGCATGGGCGGCCATGCCCCTGCCGCAATGAATGCCGCTAATGAGGTGGCTGTCGGCGCATTTCTTGACCGCCGTATCGGGTTTCTTGATATTGCCGGGTCCGTTCAGGACACCCTGGATCGCCTCAACGGCGGCTGGGACCTGGGCGATCAGCCGGGGGGCGACGAACTGGAGACGGCCATGATCATCGACGCCAGCGCCCGGCGCGTGGCCACCGAGGTCGTGGGCCGTCTCGCCGCCGTCCGGGCGGCTTAAGGGTAGCGTATGTCCGGCGTCGTGTCCTTCCTCCCCGTGGCCCTTCTGGCCTTCGTCTTCGTGCTCAGCATCGTCGTGGTGGTGCATGAGCTTGGCCACTACTGGGCGGCGCGCGTCTTCGACACCGACATCGACCAGTTCTCGATCGGCTTTGGCCGGGCGCTGGTCCATTGGCGCGACAAGCAGGGCGTGCAGTGGCGGATCGGCTGGCTGCCGCTGGGCGGCTACGTCCGTTTCGCCGGCGACGAGAACGCCGCCAGCGTGCCCGACCAGGACGACCTGGCGGCCCTTCGCCAAGCCGTCATCGAGACCAAGGGCGAGGCCGCCCTGAACCGCTACTACCAGTTCAAGCCCCTGTGGCAGCGGGCCATCGTCACCGCCGCCGGTCCGGTCGCCAACTTCCTGCTGGCCATCGTCCTGTTCGCCGGCCTGGTGATGGCCATCGGCGAGGTCTGGATCGAGCCCAAGGTGCGCGTCCAGAACCCGGCCGGGGCCGCCGCTGTCGCCGGCGTGCGGGACGGGGACGTCATCAAACGCATGAACGGGGAGCCGATTCGCAGCTTCGCCGACATGCAGAACTTCACCCGCACCCACGCCGGCTCGAAGGTCGTGATCGACATCGACCGCCAGGGCAGCCCGGTCACCCTGACCGCGACCCCCACCCTGACCCAGATCGACGACCGGGTCAGCGGCCGGCTGAAGGTCGGTATCCTGGGCCTGGAGAACCATCCCGAGGCCAGGATCGAGCGCCGCCGCCTGAACCCGATCGACGCCGTCGTCTACGGCGCCGACCAGACCTGGCGCGTGCTCAGCATGACGGTGACCTACCTGGGCCGGGTCGTCACCGGCAAGATTCCCGCCGACCAGATCGGCAGCCTGCTGGGCATCGGCAACACCGCCGGCAAGGTGGCCCAGGTCGGGGCCGAGGGCGCGCCCAACGCCGCCTGGGGCCTGCTGGGCGCCGTCGTCGCGCTGCTCAGCCTGACGGCCTATCTGTCGATCAGCGTGGGCTTCATGAACCTGTTGCCGCTGCCGGTTCTGGATGGCGGGCACCTGGTTTTCTACGCCTACGAAGCCGTGGCCCGGCGGCCACTTCCCATCCGTATCCAGGCCGTTTCATACCGCCTTGGTCTTGCCTTGCTCGTCGGTTTCATGTTGTTCGCCACCTGGAACGATCTCCAGCGGCTGCGTGTGTTCAATTTCCTGGGCGGTCTCTTCTCGTGAGCCCGCCCGCTCCCCGTTCGCTTCCTTGATGGCTGACCTCATGATGCATTCTCGACGCCACGGCGCCGCCGTCCTCACGGGCCTGGCCCTGCTGATGGGATCGACGGCCCTGCTGACGCCGGCCGCCGCCGTCGCCCAGACCCAGCAGGGTGTGGTGCAGCGCATCGTCGTGGTCGGCAACGAGCGTATCGAAGCCTCGACCATCGCCTCCTACATCCCGATCCAGCCGGGCGAATCCGTCGATTCGGCGCGGATCGACCTGGCGCTGAAGGCCCTGTTCCGCACCGAACTGTTCGCCGACGTGAAGATCGACCTGCAGGGCGGCGACCTGAACGTCCGCGTCGTCGAGAACCCGATCATCAACAAGGTGGTCTTCGAGGGCAATTCGGCCGTCAAGGACGACAAGATCAAGGAAGAGCTGAGCATCCGGCCGCGGGGCATCTTCACCCGCGCCAAGGTCCAGTCCGACGTCCAGCGCATTATCGAGCTCTACCGCCGCTCCGGCCGCATCTCGGCGACCGTGACGCCCAAGGTGGTCGAGCTGCCGCAGAAGCGGGTCGACCTGATCTTCGAGATCAACGAAGGCCCCAAGAGCGGCGTCCTCGACGTCAACTTCCTGGGCAACGAGGAGTTCTCCGACGGCGACCTCAGCGACGTGGTCGTGACCAAGGAAAGCGCCTGGTACAAGTTCCTGTCGACCAACGACAACTACGATCCCGACCGCCTCGAGTACGACAAGGAGCAGCTGCGGAAGCATTACCGCAACCGCGGCTTCTACGACTTCCGCGTGGTCTCGGCCGTCGCCGAGCTGGCGCCCAACCGCAACGGCTTCGTGGTCACCTACACGCTCGACGAGGGCGTGAAGTACAAGTTCGGCAAAGTCAGCGTCGAGACGGAGCTCAAGAAGCTCGACGGCACGGTGCTGGAACAGCTGCTGCCCATCCGCACCGGCGAGATCTATCAGGACGAGAAGATCGAGCAGGCGACCGACGCCCTGACCTTCGCGGCCGGCGCCGCCGGGTTCGCCTTCGTCGACGTCCGCCCGCGTTACGTGCCCAACCGCGAGACCCGCACCGTCGACGTGGTGTTCTCGGTTCGCGAAGGGCCGCGCGTCTACATCGACCGCATCGACATCGTCGGCAACAACCGCACGCTCGACTCGGTCATCCGCCGCGAGCTGCTGGTCTCGGAAGGCGACGCCTACAACCGCGTCTCCGTCGACCGCTCCAAGAACCAGGTGCGCGGCCTCGGCTACTTCAAGGATGTCACGATCGAGGAAGTCCCGGGCTCGGCGCCCGACCGCACCGGCCTTCGGGTCAAGGTGGAGGAGCAGCCGACCGGTGAGCTGTCGTTCAGCGCCGGCTACAGCTCGGTCGACCAGCTGATCATCGACCTGGGCATCTCGGAGCGGAACTTCCGTGGCCGCGGCCAGAACCTGCGGGCCCGCATCTCGGTGGGCTCTCTGCGCCAGCAGATCGACTTCTCGTTCACCGAGCCGCGCTTCCTGGGCCGCGACCTGCTGGCCGGCGTCGACCTCTACACCTACCGCTATGATTTCAGCCAGCAGACCGCCTTCGACACCTCCTCGACCGGCATGAACCTGCGCGTCGGCTTCCCGCTGACCTCCAACGCCTCGATGGGCCTGCGCTACATCCTGCGCAGCGACGACGTGCAGGTGGATGATTCGCTCTGTCTGGCGGGCTCGGTCTCGACCTCGCTCTGCGCCCAGCGCGGCTCGAACATCACCTCGTCGCTCGGCTACACCGTGCGCCTCGACCGACGCAACGACCCCCTGCGGCCGACCCGCGGCTTCTATGTCGAATGGTCGCAGGACCTGGCCGGCATCGGCGGCGACGTGAACTACCTGCGCACCGAGA
>SDZP01000112.1 GCA_004144935.1 Caulobacteraceae bacterium
AGCCTGGGTCGTTCGCAGCGGCGGGGTGCGCGTGCCGGTGCGGGTTGGAATCCTGCCGCATTTACGGCTCGGGCCCGCCAGTCTCCGCAACGTCGTGGTGATCGTGGCGGCGGAAGAGGATTTTCACATCCCCCAGCTGTCCTATTCGATCGGCGCGGTGCTTGGGCACCCGGTCCTCAGCGCCCTTTCGCCTCTGACCTTTGCGCAGGGCAGGCTGATCGTCGGCGCCCCCGCGGCACCGCCAGCGGGGGAGACCTCGATCTGGCTTGAGGGCCTCACGCCGCTGCTCGCCCTCGAGTCGGGCGGCTCGCGCGGGCTGTATGTGCTCGATCTCGGGGCGCGCCGAAGCTACCTGACGAAGAAGGCCCTCGCGGCGCACGCCGCTCCGGAGAGCCGCGGCGGCGAAATGATCTTCGGGGGCGCCGGCGACGAGCGACGCGTGCCGGCGATGAAGACGGACATCCAGTTGGATGTCGGCGGAGCGGCGGTGACGCTTCGGGGGATCCCCGTCGCCCTGCAGTCAGCCGGCGCCACGGCGGACGCCTTCTTCGGCCTTGTGGGCCAAGATTTCCTGCAGCTGTTCTCGTCCTACACGATCGACTTCCGGGCGATGACGTTCTCCGTCGCCTTCGCCAGGGACGCTTCCGGGTATCAGCCGCAGGCCTAGGACGCGCCGGCCATGAAGTCGTAGACATCCGCCGCCCGCGTCACGGCGATGCTGATCTTGTCGTCGTTGATCTGGATTTCACCCCGGGCGACGGGGTGGTTGTTGGCCAGGATCCAGACTTCGTCGGTCGCCTTGGCGTCGAGCGGGATGACCGCGCCCCGGCCCATGCGCAGCAATTGCGCCATGGGCAGCTGGGACCGACCCAGGACCACGGAAATCTCGACGTTGACCGACTTGACCTGGCTCACTTACTGGCATGCCCCTAGCGCCCCAATCACTCGAATATTGACGGCGCAGGTCCCACATTGCACGCGACATGCTTGATCACCCGTTAAGTCCCGATCCCGCAACACCGCTATTCGGTCGTGAGGACGGCCACGCCGCCGGCTGGGCCCTATCGCGCAGCCCTGTGGCCTATCCGGACGCCGTCGCGGCCATGGAGCAGCGGGCCGCCGACATCGCCGACGGCAGGGCCGGGGAGCTGGTCTGGCTTCTGGAACACCCGCCGCTCTACACGGCCGGGGTCTCGGCCAAGCCCGGCGACCTGCTGGACGGGGCCAGGTTTCCGGTCTTCGAGAGCGGTCGCGGCGGCCAGTACACCTATCACGGGCCGGGCCAGCGGGTGGCCTATGTGATGCTCGACCTGACCAGGCGCGGCCGCGACGTGCGGGCCTTCGTGACGGCGCTGGAGGCCTGGGTGATCGGGGCGCTGGGGGCGTTCAACGTTGTCGGCGAACTGCGGGAAGGCCGGGTCGGGGTCTGGGTCGAGCGCAAGGGGCCGGGCTGGTCGCGCGAGGACAAGATCGCGGCGGTCGGCGTGAAGCTGCGCCGATGGGTCAGCTTCCATGGCGTTAGCCTGAACGTCGAGCCGGACCTGGGGCATTTCGACGGCATCGTGCCCTGCGGCGTCACCGAGCATGGCGTCACCAGCCTGGTCGACCTCGGGCTGCCGGTGACCATGGATGAGGCGGACGCAGCCCTGAAAGCGAGCTTCCAGGCGATCTTCGGCCCGGTGATCGACGCCGAGCCGCCCCGCTGAACGTCAGGCGGCTTTCAGCGGGCTCTGTCCGAATCGGTTGGCCCCGGCCTCGCCCGGCATGACGCCGAGCTCTACGACGGCCCAGATGACGATGGCCGAGAAGACGAAGTCGAAGAAGCCCTGCGGCCAGGGGAACACCGCGATCACCGCCAGGATGATCAGTCCGGCCCACCAACCGGACCGCCCCCGGTCATGCAGCCGCTTGGCCAGCAGGCAGCAGCCGCTGATCAGCAGCACCGGATAGACCACCCAGCCGGTGAGCCACTGCACCGGTCCGGGCGTAATCAGGAAATACAGAAAGGCGACGCCGAATAGCAGCACGCTGGCGATGATGAAGGGCGTGCGCGCCAGACGTCCCGTCGAGGAGAAGAACAACTCCGCCCAGTCTGTTTGGCCGTTCATCCGCCCTGCCTGCTCCGACTCATCGCCAGGGTCGATGGCCCTGATCCGACCTATCTAGGCGAGGGCGAAGCCTTGGGAAAGCGCGTCGCGCTCCGGGGCCGGGCCATAGGCATTGTCCTCGGCCTCTCCCGGCCCGGCGAAAAGGCTGAGCAGAAGCCAAAGCTGGCCGATGACCGGCGGCATGGCGAACAGCAGCATCAGGCCGGACAGGCCCCGGTCGTGGCAGCGCTTCACCGCCGCCGCCATCGAGATCCACAACGCGTGGCCGGCGACGATCCAGGCGGTGAAGTCGACCATCGCCTCCCAGACACCGCGCACCCCGGCTTGGCTGGCATAGCCGGCCCCGCCGACGACGATCAGCAGGAAGGTGGCGAAGTAGGCGGACACGAAGACGCCGATCTGCGTCAGCGCGAATTCGCGCCGGCCGATACGGCCTCGAAGGCTATAGAGATGGGGAACGCCCATTTTGCACCCGTCCTGACCGGGAGCATAACGCCGATCCCGGCCAAATCGATGCGTAAGCGGCAATATGGCTAACAAGTTGCGACCGCCTGTCGCAGGCGTGCAACAGATTGCGTTGGCTGCCCGACAGAGGTTCCCGGCTCCGGCGAAACGGCAACCGGCTGTGCCCCCTGTCAGGCGAACTCGACCAGCACCTCGTCGGCCGCGACGCTGTCGCCGGACTTGGCCGACACCGTCTTGACCACGCCGTCGCGTTCGGCGCGGATGATGTTCTGCATCTTCATCGCCTCGATGACGCAGACGATCTCGCCCTCACGCACCTGCTGGCCCAGTTCGACGTCCATCGAGACGACCAGGCCCGGCATCGGGCTGATGATCATCTTGGAGGTGTCGGCGGCCTTCTTTTCCGGCAGCTTGGTGTGCAGGTCGGCCGAGCGGGGCGTCAGCACCATCACCTTCAGACGGGTCGCGCGATGGCGGATGGTGAACCCTTCGGCGGCCGGCGCGACGGTGACGCTGAAGGCCTTGCCGTCGAGCCTGGCCTTGAGAAGCGGCTGGCCCGGCCGCCACTGGATATCGGTCAGGTCCAGGGTGCGGGTCTGGTCCGGCAGCCGGATGCTGACCGCGTCGCCGCCGCCGGAGATGGTCACTGGAATCTGCCGGTGGCCGATAACGACGATCCAGTCCTTGCGCCCGTTCTCGCCGATCCTCTGCTGCTGCACCAGGTGCATGGCGCAGGCGGCGGCGGTCATGATGTCGAGGGCGCGGTCGCTGGGCGGCGCGCCGTGGAAGCCTTCCGGGTACTCTTCCGCGATGAAGCTGGTGGCCAGCTTGCCCGACTGGAACACCGGGTGGTCCATCACCGCCGACAGGAAGGGGATGTTGTGCCCCAGACCTTCGATGTGGAAGTCCTCCAGCGCCCGGCCCATGCCGTCGATGGCGCCCTGGCGGGTGGTGGCCCAGGTGCAGAGCTTGGAGATCATCGGGTCGTAGAACATCGAGATCTCGTCGCCCTCGCGGACGCCGGCGTCGTTACGGACGGTGTAGCCGTCTTCCAGCCCTTCCCGCGGCGGGTCGTAGCGCACCAGACGGCCGATGGAGGGCAGGAACTTGCGGTAGGGGTCCTCGGCGTAGATGCGGCTTTCCATCGCCCAGCCGTTGATCTTCAGGTCCTTCTGCTCGAAGGCAAGCGGCTCGCCATAGGCCGAGCGGATCATCTGCTCGACGAGGTCCAGGCCGGTGATCAGCTCGGTTACCGGGTGCTCGACCTGCAGCCGGGTATTCATTTCCAGGAAGTAGAAGCTCTTGTCCTGGCCGGCGACGAACTCGACGGTGCCGGCGCTGTCGTAGTTGACGGCCTGGGCCAGGGCGATGGCCTGGGCGCCCATGGCCTCGCGGGTGGCCGGATCGAGCAGCGGGGAGGGGGCCTCCTCGATGACCTTCTGGTTTCGACGCTGGATCGAGCATTCGCGCTCGAACAGGTGCACGACATGGCCGTGCTTGTCGCCCAGCACCTGAATCTCGATGTGGCGCGGATCGACGATGAACTTCTCGATGAAGATGCGGTCGTCGCCGAACGCGCCCTTGGCCTCGGCGCGGACGGCGGGGAAGCCTTCCTCGACGTCCTTCTCGTTCCAGGCGACGCGGATACCCTTGCCGCCACCGCCGGCCGACGCCTTGATCATTACCGGATAGCCGATCTCCTCGGAGATACGGATGGCGTGGGCGGTATCGTCGATTTCGCCGATATGGCCGGGCACGCAGGACACGCCGGCCTTCTGGGCGAACTTCTTGCTCTCGATCTTGTCGCCCATGGCGCTGATCGCGCCGGGGTTGGGCCCGATGAAGACGATGCCCTCGTCGGCGCAGAGTTGGGCGAACTCCGCCTTCTCCGAGAGGAAGCCGAAGCCCGGGTGAACGGCTTCCGCGCCGGTGTCCTTGCAGGCCTGGATGATCTTCTCGGCGACGAGATACGACTGGTTGGCCGGCGCGGGGCCGATGAACACGGTTTCGTCGGCCATCTCGACCGCCATGCTGTCGGCGTCGGCTTCCGAGTAGACCACCACCGTCTTGATACCCATGCGGCGGCAGGTCTTGATGACGCGGACGGCGATCTCGCCGCGGTTGGCGATCAGAATCTTCGAAAACATCGACCAGGCAGCCTCTTGCACGCAGGGTTCTTGCGCGATGCGGTTAGACCGGCCACGGCGCGTTGGCAACGGCGACGCAAGGGCAGCGTTGCAAGCGGCCGACCCCCATTTTGAGGTTGCGAGGCAGTCGCGGCTGCGGCAATAGACTTGGAATGGGACTTTCATTCAGCCGTCGGCTGCCGATTTTCGTTCTACTGGCCACGGTCATCCTGGCGCTCGCCCTCTTCCCCTGGCCGGAGGCCGGGCGACGGTGGCTGTCGGGCGAACTGGGCATAGTCGAACTGCCGACTATCGCCTTCGCCCTCTGGGGGACCTGGACGGCGTTCTCGATCATCCGGGATCGCAGGCAGCTGCCGCATCCCGCCATGGCCATCTGGTTCGGCCTTTTCGTCGTGGCCCTGTTCGTCTTCGCGGGCGAGGAGGCCAGCTGGGGTCAGAGCTGGTTCCACTGGGAGACTCCGGCGGACTACGCCCGGATGAACCGGCAGGGCGAAACCAACCTGCACAATCTCAGCTCCCTGACGGAAGAGGTTCCCAAGACCCTGCTTCTGCTGGCCGCCCTGCTGGGGGGAATCGTCTGGCCGATCTGGGCCTGGGCTAAGAAGCGCGGCCCCTACCTCGGCGATGGGTGGTTCAGCTGGCTGTGGCCGAGCAGCCTGATCTGGCCGGCGGCGGCGCTGGCCTGGGTGATGCGCATCTCCGAGCGGCTGCTGGTGGCCACCGACATGGAAGACATGTTCCGGCCGCAGTACATCGCCATCCGCGAATCCATCGAGATCTACGCGGTGCTGTTCGTCCTCGCTTATCTTTGGGACGTGCGGCGCCGGATGAAGGCGGGCGCCTAGCCCAGCCGCACCGCCGTGCCGCTGGCGGTGACCATCATCATGCCGTTGTCGGCGCCCAGGGTCTCATAGTCGAGGTCGACGCCGATCACCGCCTCGCCGCCGCGCGCCCTGGCCTCGTCGCACATCTCCTGCAGGGCGATGTCGCGCGCCTGGCGCAGAGCCTTCTCATAGCCGCCGGCCCGGCCGCCGATGATGTTGCTGATCCCGGCGAAGAAATCGCGGAAGATATGGGCGCCGATGATCGCTTCGCCGCTGACGACGCCCAGGCTCTCGACGACCTCGCGGCCGGGGACGGTGTGGGTGGTGGAGGTGATCACTTGTGCGGTTCCTCGTCTTCACGCGTTGCCGATTGCAGCGCACACCTTAAATTGGAAGCCATGACCGACACCGCCAGCAACCCGACCGCCAAATCCGCCTCCCAGTTCGACCTGACGCCGCCGACAGAGGCCGAGCGCCGCGTCCTGGAGGCCGACCTCAATCAGGAAGAACGCGACGTCCTGCTGCACCACGGCACCGAGGCGCCGTTCTGCGGCGGCCTGCTGGGTGAGAAGCGGCCGGGCGCCTACTGTTGCCGGCTGTGCGGTTTGCCGCTGTTCAAATTCGAAACCAAGTTCGAGAGCGGCACCGGCTGGCCCAGTTTCTACGCCCCGATCAACGAGGCCAACGTCAAGGCCGTCGAGGATCGCAGCTACGGCATGCGCCGGGTCGAGACCCGTTGCGCGCGTTGCGACAGCCACCAGGGCCACGTCTTCCCCGACGGCCCGCCGCCGACCGGCCTGCGCTACTGCATCAACTCGGTGTCGCTGGAGTTCGTCGGGGCAGGGGAGCCCCTGCGCGATCCGCTGGGGCGTGGTGACGGCACGGCCTGAAGGCCCCCCATTCCGGGGACGCGGCGGTCGCTGAGCAGGAGCAGTCTCTCGTCACAACCGGAGACTCCCCATGCACCGCCGCGCCTTCATCCTGACCTCGACCGCCGCCGTCCTCGCCGGTCCGGCCTTGGCCGCCAAGCCTCCGGTGTCTCCGTTCGCAGCGAGCGCCAACGGCGCTGCCGCCACGCTCGAGGTGCAGACGGCCACCTTCAAGTACCAGATGAAGGCCATGGGCTATGGCGGCGCCGACGTCTTCTATGAGTTGAAGGGTGCGGCCAGCCCGACCCGGTTCAAGGCGGCGGACGCGCTGGTCTTCAGCAATGGCGAACCGGCCGATGTCGACCCGCAACAGCGCTTCGGCCTGTTCCGCCTGGCGACGGTGAAGAACAGCCGCCGTCTGACCACCGGCAAGGTCAACCCGCTCGGCTACGGCACCCGCAACGTCAAGAATCAGGCCGCCGTCGCCTTCACGGCGACGCGCGGCGAGGCGGGCTGGACGATCAGCCCGGCGGCGGCGCTGGAGCCGGGCGAGTACGCCCTGGCCATCGCGCCGAAGCTGGGCACGAATACCTGGGGCTGGGGCGGGGCCGGCGGCGGCAATCAGGTGGTCGCCGCTTTTGGCGTCGACTGAACTTAAAGCTTCCCTTGCCGAACGGCTTTTGCTACCCCCCGCGCCTCACTACGAGCGGTCGTGGCGGAATTGGTAGACGCGCAGCGTTGAGGTCGCTGTGGGGCAACCCGTGGAAGTTCGAGTCTTCTCGACCGCACCAGTGAATCGATGGAAAGAAGGCGATCTACCAATCGCGTTCTGACAAAGCGCCAGGGCCTGCCAGCGGCAGGCTCGGGACTTTCCGGACCAAAGACGCACGCTCTTCAGCCAGGAGGCCCCCATGACCCGGGACGAAGCCGACCTGACCGAAGGATTTGAAGTGCCTGTCGGCGTCACCACCCCCGAGGACCTCGAAGACCTCGCGCTTGGCGACGACTACGCCCTCAACGCCGAATACGTCGAACTGGTGATCGACGCCGCCGACCGCGGCGACGACGAGCGGCTGCGCGAACTGGTCGGGGCCCTGCGCTCCGAAGACGTCGCCGACCTGATGGGCTTCCTGACGGCCGACTACCGCGAGCAGGTGATTCCGCAGCTCGACGCCGAGACCCTGGGCGAGGTGTTGTCAGAGCTCGACACCAACCTGCGCGAAGAGGTCATGGACTCGGTGCCCAGCACCACCCTGGCCCGGGCGCTGGAGGAGATGGACAGCGATGACGCCGTCGACCTGGTCGAGGACCTGGAAGACGACCGCCGCGCCCAGGTCCTGGCCGCCATGGACCAGGAGGACCGCGACGCCATCGTCACGGCCCTGAAGTACGCCGACGAGACCGCCGGCCGCCTGATGCAGCGCGATCTGATGGCGGCGCCCAGCTTCTGGACCGTCGGCCAGACCATCGACCACATCCGCGCGTCCAGCGACGACCTGCCGGAGCTGTTCTTCGACGTCTATGTCATCGACCCCTCGCACAAGCCGACCGGCGCGGTTCCGGTCAGCATGCTGCTGCGCGCCCAGCGCGACCAGCACCTGGCCGAGATCATGGAGTCGGTCACCGAGATCGATGTCGATATGGACCAGGAAGAGGTCGCCTACATCTTCGACAAGTACCACCTGATCAGCGCCCCGGTGATCGACAGCGGCGGCCGGCTGGTCGGACAGATCACCGTCGACGACATCGTCGGCGTCATTCAAGAAGAGAGCGAGGAGGACATCCTCGCCCTGGCCGGTGTGAGCGACGCCGGCCGTGACGCGACCATCTGGGGCATCGCCCGCTCGCGGCTGCCCTGGCTGGTGGTCAACACCCTGACCGCCGCCATCGCCGCCAGCGTCATCGGAGCGTTCCAGAACGAGATCAGCAAGATCCTCACCCTGGCCATCCTGATGCCGATCGTCGCCTCGCTGGGCGGCAACGCCGGCACCCAGACCCTGGCCGTGGCTGTGCGGGCCCTGGCCAGCCGCGAGCTCAACGCCTCCAACGCCATGCGCATCGTCTGGCGCGAACTGGGCGTGGGCCTGTTGAACGGCGCGGTGCTGGCCTCGATCATGGCGCTGGCCGTCTTCCTGTTCTTCCGCGACCCCTTGCTCTGCCTGACCATCGGCCTGGCCCTGGTCATCAACCTCTTCATCGCCAGCATGGCCGGCATCCTGGTGCCTCTGGCCCTTGACCGTCTCGGACGCGATCCGGCGGTTTCATCGTCGGTTTTTGTCACCTTCCTGACCGATTTCATGGGTTTCCTGTCCTTCCTCGGGCTGGCGGCGATAATTCTCCTGTAGGCTGAGCCTCTCCGCAAAGCGCTCGCTCAAAACGGCCCCTATCTTGCCCGGGGGTAGTGGAACGCATCGGCGCTCGTATCAATTTGGGTCAAAATGGGCATGACACCCCGACATCAGGTTTCAAAAGCCGCCGTCGAACTGATCAAGAAGTTCGAAGGCTACCGCTCGAAAGCGGCCCAGCTGCCCGACGGGCGCTGGACGATCGGCTTTGGCCACACCCTTACCGCCCGCGAAGGGGCCCAGGTCTCGGAACAGGACGCCGAGGCGTTGCTGCTCTACGACCTGATCGCCGTCGCCCATGCGGTGAACGAGCAGACCTTCACGCCGCTGACGCAGAACCAGTTCGACGCCCTGTGCTGCTTCGCCTTCAACGTCGGGATCGACAACTTCAAGCGCTCCAGTGTCCTGCGCCGGGTCAATGAAGGCAGCCTGCTGCAGGCCGCCTGCGCCATGGAGATGTGGCGCAAGGCCGACTTCGAGGGCGAGCGTATCGTCGTCGACGCCCTGGTCCGCCGCCGGTCGGCCGAGAAGACCCTGTTTCTCACCCCGGCCAATGGCTGGGTGCCGGCTCCGTCGCCGATCCTCCGGCCCAAGGTCGACTACGACGCCGTCAACTTCGTGCCGCGCCAGACCCCGACAGCCCTGAAGACCGACCTCAGCGCCGACAAGGCCGTGGCCGAGCGCGACGAGCCGCTGCCCGCCCCGCATGCGCCGCCGTCCGGGCTCGGCATGACCGCCACGATGACGGCCGCCGCCGCCGTCACCTCGCGGCTGGCCGAGATGGTGCCCGAGCCGATCGTGGTGCCCGAGCCGGTCGCCCGACCTGTTGTGTCCGCGCCGGTCGCCGACGAATCGCTGAGCGCGCCGCAAGCCGGCGCCCTGGCTGACGAGGTCGGCGCCTCGCAGACGGCCGACGAGAGCCTGGCCTGGTCGCCGGGACCGACTGACGCCGGCGAA